>JAQUQP010000077.1 GCA_028716025.1 bacterium
GGCGGCCCCGGCGATATTATAGCCGGCAGGAGTAATATCCAGCCAGCGGGCTTTGATCCCTTCTGCCTGTTCCTGCTCAGAAACACACGCAGTATCAGGTTTAAGCGGGGCAGTTGAATAGCCGAACTCACTGATATAAAAAGGCTTTGTCGCGTACCTTTGTTTCATTGCTTCAATATACCCCTGGTATGGAGTACCAGTTGTTGAACCGCCTGGATAGGTCAGCATCCAATCCGGCCAATATGAATATATATTAAAACTGATAATATCTAAGAATGCCGTATCCATCAAAGACGGGCTCACCGGAGACCAGGTACTATGTGAAATATAGTGCCTGGTACCATAGGTACTGACTTCATACTTAACCGCATAGTCACATATCTCGGCTAAAAAGCATTCCGTAGCCTTACTGCCAGTCGGAGCGCTGATATAGGTCCCGCTATAAGAAGTGATCTCCGGATGGGCAACATTCGTGGCACTCACGCTATCTTCTACGAACTCGTTGCCGATATTAAGAAAAAGAATATCAGCGCTGTAATCCACCCCGTCCCGGCTATGAAAATTATCAATCATATTTTTAATATCCGCCTGGACCCCGGCTTTAAAGGCTGCGTCTTGAAAATCAGTTGGTCCCTGGTCGAACCATACTCCTTGAATTATCTTCAGGTTATGCGCTCGGGCTTGTTTATAAAATTCTGCCGGCATTAACGCGTGCATTACAGAAACCGTATTTGCCCCAGCTGACTGCAGGTCATCCATGATGGCATTATAATCAGCGGCCATTGGCTGTTCCCCATAGGCAGGATTTTCCCCAGGCAGCCAAGCCAATAAATATACGCTTTTGACCCGCCAGTCATTACCGTTAAAAGTCAGGAAATCCGTATTCTTCCCGATACCAATAGGATGCATGGTTTCAGCAGAGCTGTTCAGGCAGAAAACAATCAGCACCAAAAAAGCCAAGCTTATCTTTTTAAACACTGCCTCACTCCAGTTTAAATAAATTGTGCCGTAACCAGGTTACGGCACAACAGTTTCCCTGTAATCGATTCTCATACTCTTTTATTTAGGAGTAGTAGCTGCTGGATTATCCAGGTTCAACACATTGGGAGCAAACTGCGGATCAAGACCGTCTGGCTTGGTCCCAGCCTGGATATCAGCGTCTTTCTCCCCAAGATCCAGTTCTTTAACTTTATCCTGCATCTCCGCGTACATCGCGGCCACTTTATTTTCCGGTTGCATAAAATTCTGGTTCATTTCCTTAGCCGCGTCAAGAACTTTTAGTAAGTCAGTATTATTCGTCCCTTCGGCAGCTTTTTCCAAGCCGTTAAATAAAACCCGGAAATCATCAGCCAGGCCTTTAAACCTATCATTAAACTGGGCAGCCTGGACCAAACTGTAAGAAGCGGCAGCAGACAGGGCCCGGCGCTCGCCCGGAGGAGGGCAGGTACATCCCGGACCGCCATCATACTCTCCGCCGCGGCGGGATACTTCCACTGCTTTGCCGGAATTGACCAGTTTCATGAAATAGTTATAATATTCCATGAATTTATTAAATGTTTCCTGGATATTGGCCATCATGGCCGGCGCTTCAGTAAGATATCTCTGGGTTTGCAACAGCTGCGCCACTTTACTGATCATCCAATCCTTGGTCTTCTGCGAAGCTAACTGTTTCAAATAAGTTTTTAAGCCATCCAACCCGGCCCGTAAAGCCCGACGCTGTTCTTCTAATTTCTTTCTATCTTCTTCCGCTTTCTGCAGCTTCAGCATATCGCGACGCAGAGTATTAATAACTACCCTGACCTGGGTCTTGTTCGCATCCCTGTTCTGTTCGGTCGCCCAGTTATCAGGCAACTGATTGCCGACTTTTTGCGCGTATTCATAGAAAAACGCGCGCACTTTCAGTTTGCCGGCCGCCGGAGTATAGAGGTAGAGGTAAAAATCTTCTACCCCATCTGAACTGAAATATTCAGGATGGGCTTTATAAATATCATTATATATTTTTTTAATATTGGCATTAAAAATATCTTCATTTAATTGTTTAATATATATATCCAGTGCTTTCCCGGTCAGCAGGACCGGAGTGGCATAGGGCACATAAGCTTCGATCAAAGCCATTTCAGTGACCCCAGCCGCAGCTTTATAATCCCCGGCATAAATATTTTCGCCGACTTCCAAAGCCGTATTGATCTTGCCGATATCGACTATCTTCTTGAAGACATCAGCATTCCCGCCAATTTCACGGCCATAAGATTCCTTCATATATTCATCCAGCTGGTCGAGGAAGATCTCATATGACTTTTCGTTCAGCTTATCCACCACTGTCTTTTTAAAGAAAGACGATAACGACTCATCGTCTTCGGCATAAACAGTAATAGTTGTCGTTGTCAACATCAGCAAAAAGATCAAACAAGCAGTTAACCATCTCATAATAATTGCCTCCACTCTTATTTAAACAATCTGCTAAAATGATATTGGAGCTGGACCTGGGCTGACATCTTACTATTGCCAATACTGGCGATGCCATTATCATTCGTATTATCAGTATAATCAATGTCAACGGAAAGTTGCATGACATCAGTTATGTAATTTGCTAACTGCACTCTCAAATCAGAAAGTTCAGTAGTAAATTTATTCGGTTTAGCTTCGTAATTCAAAAAATTCTTGTACTCGTAAAATACGTTCAGGTTCATACCGGTTTTAATATATAATCCCATGCTCAGCCTGGCTCCATAGAGAAAGTAGTTGGCCGGATTTTGCCATAAAGAATCATCCGTATCCGCGGCATTATCCTTGCGGTTCGGATCAACATACCAGCGATGCCCCAGGACCGGTCCGATAGCCAGAGACCCCAGTGAGAAAGAGCTCCATTCCAATCCAGCACTAGCTATATCTTCTGCGAAATGCTGAAATTTACTCACTGGATCGTTATTGTCCCAGTGCCTGACCTTGATCCCGTTACTCAGGTAATAGCCCTGATAGTTTTTCGGATACGAGTGCAGTTCCAGGTCCCAGAGCCACTGCATATAATCATTAGCAGTGTCTGGTTTAGCATTATAAAGATCAACTTTATGCTTGGAATCCCTGCTTCTCCAGCGGCCAGCGGCATTAGCCGAGTTTTTCAGGGTAAACTCATATTGGTCAAAATCACTAGCTTCATCATTGGGATACCGTTCAGTATATATTTCCCCGCCCCAACGCAGACTGCCTGTTTTACGTTCATCTTGGTAATAAGCTCCTAAGCCAAGCTCTTTACGATTATTTGCCTTGCTTTCCTGGTCATAGGTAACATTACGCAAATGCAAGGTAGCGCCAGCTTCATCACGTTCAGGCAATCCCATAGTATAGGCAATATTTAAAGCATTTTGGTCAAAACTATTGATCTTACGAGTAAGTATATCCTTTACTTTAACATCTTTTTTATATAAATTAAAATCGACTTTTAATAGATCCCGCAAATCCCTTAATTTAACATCTGTCCCAATTAAGATATTATTATGTTTATAGCTATAAGCTTCATCATCCACTTTCTTGTTATAGAATTCGTAGTTTAAACGAAGGTTAGTGGTATCTAATATCCACACATTGGAAATCAAGTTTAAAACATTTCCTGTATAATCAGTATTGGTAAGTACGCGGTCGCCATAGGTACGAAAATTGTAGTCCAGTTTTACCTGGCCCTGCTTGTGCAGTAACGGAAAAAGATTCTGGTCATACCCCAAATTAAAGCGGTTTTCCCGGACCGGAGTGACCAGCAGTGTTTTTTGTGAATATAAGCTGCTCCTAAAACTATTATAAATAGAAAGCGGCACGAGCACGTCAGCATTCAGGTTTAGTGGCGATATACTGGTAGCCACTCCATATGCATTGGTATACATATACCGGCTCAAGCCCCCTCCCACGGTACCGTCAACCTTCACTGGCATAGCATACGCTATTGCTGTCAAGACTATACTGGTCAAAACTACCAGGACCACCCCGCCAATCCTTTTCATCGCCGCCCCCTCTGCGGATTTACTGCCTATTTTCAATCTTTATTTTTCTTGCTTCCTGAGCGCGTATCATCTTGCCGATCAGGCCATCTATCATTGATCCAAGGATAACCCCGAATATTATATACATGAGCGACCCGCCAACGGCAAAAAACAGGTTATAGAGCCACTTGGGAGCTTGCAGTTTGAGCATATTCCAGAGGAAGAAAAGCGGGGCGTCATACGTCACTATGCCAAAATTCTCAGGAACTCCTTCAAGAGGATAGAAATACAAAAACTCAATGACAAATTGAAAATGAAAAATACCAAATATCAAGCCAAAGGCGATGCGGAAAATGTTTTCTTCGACCTTCAATGGCTTCATTCTGTCTCCTTTGCATTATCAGGATGTTATCTACTCATTAGTTTCGATCAAGGTCGCTTGCTTAGCATTATCTACCTTATAGATATACTTAAAATCACTATTCCTGGCATGCACAAAGGTAACCTTCCAGGCCCAGCCAGCAGTGTCTCTTTCTTTAAACGCGTTCGTATAAACAACTGATACCAGGATAAAATTATCAAATTTAACATATGGATTTGTTTCCTTGGAGATTTCATCTTCAAAAGCCTCAGTCGCCAATTTCACGGCCACCGGAACACTGATCTTTGGCACCGGGATCGGCGGTCCAACTTCAGCCCTGACGGCAAATGGCGCCACCATTAAAAGCAACATTATGATTATTACTTTTATGTTATTCAAGGTGCATTTCCTCCTTTTCTTTTTCTTCCTCTTTTCTTATTTTTCCCAGTATCCGGTCAAATAGCGAACCGATAAAAGCTCCTATAGCCAGATACATTAAAGTGCCGAACAGGGTAAAAAATCCACGGTAAAAACTTAATGACGATTCCTTAATGAACAAATTATAAACCAATATCAACGGCGCGTCAAAGGGATAAACCCCGAAATCCTGCGGCAATCCCTTTACCGGCGGGAAATACATCATCCTAACTACGAAAAAATAATGGACGATAGCAAAAACCAAACCAAAAAGCAAGCCAACGACATTTTCTTCCATTTTAAAGTGTTTCATAAACCTCAGCTTTATACAGGAAGTTAGATCTTCTTTTTCACATACTCCATTAAACCGCCGGCATTGATCAGCTCTTGCATGAACGGCGGGAAAGCAGTGGCATTATAGGTCTTGTTGGTAGTGATATTTTTAATCTTGCCTTTTTCCAAATCCACCTCGATCGTATCGCCTTCTTCTATTCCTTTGCTGGCTTCAACGCTTTCCAGGATAGGGAGGCCGATATTAATAGCATTGCGGTAAAAGATCCGGGCAAACGTCTCTGCGATCACACAAGACACACCGGCACCCTTCAGGCAGATCGGCGCGTGCTCGCGCGAAGATCCGCAGCCAAAATTTTTTCCGGCAATGATAATATCCCCGGCTTTTACTTTTTTCGGGAAATCTTTATCCGCGTCTTCCATGCAATGCTTGGCGAGCTCTTTCTCATCAAAAGTATTCAGATATCTCGCCGGGATGATCTCGTCAGTATTGATATTATCCTTGAATTTCCACACTTTACCCTTAAGTTTCATTTAAGCACTCCCTCCCCTAAGAACGATCACAGAGATTTATTTAGAATAAATATAATAGACTTACTTCCGTGGCTAAAGAAGATTCTACCCCGCTAACAATGTATGTCCCGTTAAAGAAAAGGTCTTTCCTGATGACTAGATCCAATTTTACTGTATCCTTAATATTTATTCCAAAGCCAAAACTGACTGTAGCATTACTTGCATCATCAGTAATAGTTTTGGTTTCGCTTATAGTATCATTTGTTTTGTTCGTATAGGTGATTTTACTTTCATTATACAGTAGCAGATCATGCTTAATACCCATTCTGCCGATGAGCCATGGCCAAATATTCATTTCCAATCCTATATTTACCGGTACGCTATCTTGAATAATATCTTTTTTCCACTGATTTAACTCATTATTAAATGAATCTGTGGTTTCATCAAATAAATCTTTTGTCTCTGACCGGTTATAACTAAGAGCTAGGACCATTAACGCTTTTTCGTTTAATTTGCTATTAAGAGCTGTACCCAGCAAATATGAATTCTTCCGCCATTTCCCCTCACTATTATATTTATATTCAAGGTTATATTGTTGGGTATTCGAATATTCATAAGGAATATTACGGAAATCAGCGGCAATAGCAGTTATCAGATCAGCTTTTTCAGAGATCATCACGATCCCGCGTGAAGATAAACCTAAATAATAGCCCTTTTTAGTGGAAAATTCCATATCTTCTAATCCTACCGGAGTGGGAATGGTTTCAAATTTATCCCGATCCATAGCACTAGGCTTGCCAGCATTTATACCGATATCAAAATTATTAAATGGTCCGAATTCCTTAAACTGTGTCCCGACAAAAAGGTTGAATTCATCAGAGTGCGTTTTGTTTTCATTGATCTCATTAAAAGTCTCATTTCTCTCGTATGCATAGTTATGATCACTGGCATAATTGATCCTTATTCCTGTTTTGGGAAAGCTGGCGGAATTTAATCCGTAAAAAAGATCTATCTTTGTCTTAGGTTCAAGCAAAGTATATGCCGAATTAAATCCAAAGTCAGCTATATGGTCCAAATCGCCGGTATATGGTTTGGCTAAAAATAATCCCACGGTTCTTGTACTGTCTTTGAATCCATAGGAAATACCGCCCCAGGAAGAATCAGCGTTACCGAAAACGTCTGATTCCCCTAATTCTGCCCATAAATAATCAGGATAATTGGAAATATACACCGGATTGTACCAGATCAAACTATCATCTTCTTCAATGGCCCATGATGGCAGGAGGCCAAATCCGTCAAGCCTGGCCTGAGTAGCGCCGGCAGACCGGTTGATTAAAAGTAGAAAGCATAAAAACAATAGGATTTTCTTCACTTTGGCTCCTTATTTACGAATTTGGCGGTAACGCGCTTTTATTGGGGACTGCAACCCAGCAAATGGCATAGAGAATTAATCCCCAACCCCACAGCAGTATCAAAGCGACAAATATTATCCTAACAATGGCCGGGTCAATATCAAAATATTCAGCGATCCCGCCGCAGACCCCGGCGATCTTCCGGTCTGTTTCAGACCGGTATAGTCTTTTCATACTATCCCCCCGTTCACTCTCTTTATACGCCTGATCTTGAATTTGCTACAACCAATTATTTACTATTACTAGTATTGTTACGCCTAAACCAATAAGAAATATTCCATATAATATAGATCTTACTGTATCCGCACCTCGTAAACCATCAAAGTAGAGTTCTCTTTTCCATCTAAATGGATCCCACATCCATTCTCTTATTCTCCAAAATAAGCCGTCCACGGCAGCTAATGTTTTGTTCTTGAATTCTATCTTCCTACCACCAAATAATATAAGGACTACTCCTAGTGTTGCAAGAACTACTCCTACTGTCCCTATTATAAATTTATCAGTGATTTCGAAGTTAATAAATAAATCCTTCTCTTTTTTTAATCAGCAATATAACTAGCCGATGATCAGCAAGCTTATTCCAAACACCAAATAATATTTAAATAATTTCATAGGTCCTCTACCTGGCAAATTCTTCTTATTTTACGTTGATAAAGGGTAATGCACCGCCACCCCAGTAAGTCGGTATCGTGCCGTTCCATTTTTCAATCGCGCGTAGTTGCAGTACAGCTGGGTTGGTTTGCAACGCCGAAGCCTCGATCTGTATAGCCTTGGCTCTTCCTTCGGCCGAGGCAATGCTTTGCTGGGCTTCGAATTTCACCTGTTCTAATTTATTCTTGGCAGCCAGCGCTTGCTGCTCTGCTACTACTTTTTGTTCAATCGCGCTTTCGAACACATCGGAAAATTTAAAATTTATCACGTTGAATTCATCAATGATGATCCCCAAGCCTTCCATTCTCTGTTTAAGCAGGGCCTTAATATCTTCCCGGACCATTTCCCGTTTGGTGATCAGTTCTTCCGCGGTATATTTGGCAGTACTGGCCTTGACCGCTTCTTGCATGGCCGGATCAATGATCCTGCTTTTAAAATCTATGCCGACCTCCTGGTACAATCTGGCGACCTCGGTAGGATTCAGGTGGAAGTTAACCGCGACAATAGAATCAACTGTTTGCAGGTCTTTACTGGCTGCGTTAGCCGTGGCCTGCTCCTTCTGTATCTTGATATCTATCCTATGCATTTGCTGGATAAAAGGAAGCTTCATATAAAGGCCTTCACCAAAAACCTTTTTGGAAACAGCGCCGAAAGTGGTCAGCACTCCTCTTTCACCGGCGTTTATGGTGCCGAAAACACCAAAACCAGTGCGTAAAGCAATAATTGCTACTATTATCACCACAGCCCATATAAATATTTTCTTTACCATTGAAGCTCCCCCCTTAATAGACCTGGTTAAAGATGCAATGAATTTATCTATAAATTCTTTCACTGGCAAACGATCGAAAACACGGGCTTTGTTCAAACCCGAAATTATCATTACCAAGATCCACACTATGATAATTACAAAAAATAATTTCATCACTAGCCTTTAATT
>JAQUQP010000078.1 GCA_028716025.1 bacterium
ACCATCTCCGGTAAAAGCACTCCTGGTGCCTCTGTAAATCTTTTAAAGATGTCAGCTTTGGTTGTTTTTCCTGCCGTGGCAGTATTCAGCGATAGCACCTATAGATACGAATTGGTAGCGGTTACCACAGCTGATGCCAATGGTAATTTTTCTTTTGCCTCTGCTGACTATAAAGAATATCTCACTCCCGGGGTCAATAAATTCGTAGTCACTGCCAACGGTACCCGTTCAGAAATCCTGGTAGTGAATGTAGCTACCCCGATAGGAATAATTTTTGATGCGATAAAGAATCAACCACTCTCCAATGCTCAAGTGTCTCTCTATAGATTTGACGGTGTCCTAGCCCAGCCGGGAGTGGACATAGCATCAACTGATACCAATCCGCAAACAGCTGGTAGTGACGGCTCTTATGGGTTTGTGGCTAATAGCGGAGATTATTATCTTGCGGTACAACTGCCTAATTATAGTTATCCTTCTACCAGGAATTATTTTGATTCTTCCAGGAATATCATTATTGGCTCTAAGATGGATACTTTTAGAATCGGGCCTGACATCTTATATATGGATCTGCCTCTTGATCCTACTGAATCATTTTCCTGTTACCCCAGTCCGTTTAATCCTTATGAACGGAACATTACTATCCAGTATTATCTGGATAAAGACACCGAAGTGGGTATAGCAGTCTATGACCTGCTGGGCAATTTGGTCAAAACCTGGGAAATTACCCGTGGCAGCCAGTATGCGCAAAAAGGATTGAATCAATTGCCCTGGGATGGTCGCAGTGGCTCAGGGCACATTATTGCCAATGGCGGCTATATTGTTCTCCTGCATGCTGACAACACCGTTAAGAAGTTTAAGATCCTGGTAATTGAGTAAAAGCTGCTAAATGCTGGAAGCTGAATGCTGAATGTTTAAGAAATGGGAGAAAAGAAATGCTTAAGTTTGAAAATCTGGAAGTTTATCAAAAATCATTACTTTATATTCAAAATATTTATGAGGTAACAAAGATTTTTCCAAAAGATGAGAAATATGGCCTTACTGATCAATTAAGAAGAGCCTCTGTTTCTATTGCCGCTAATATTGCAGAAGGAAGTGGGCGATATCATCGCAAAGATTATGTACAATTTCTTAGGATGGCTAGATCATCTGCTTATGAATGTATTGCTTTACTGCAAATTTCACTAAATCAAAAATATGTTGAAAAACAAAAATATGAAAATTTTATTCAGAGTTAGTAATAATTACAAAAATGATAAGTGGTTTAATGAATAAGTTGAATGAAGGTAATGGTAATGACTAAGGCAAAGTGTTTAATAATTCTCTTAACTTTTAGCATCCAGCTTTCAGCATCCAGCACGCTGCTTGCCCTCGATCTCGGCTTTGCCAAGCAAGACGGTGGGCGGCCAGGGGCGTTCCTCAACTATGGCGCGGGCGCTCGTTCACTGGCCATGGGCAAGACCTTTGTCGGCGTAGCTGATGACGCCAGCGCAACCTACTGGAACCCGGCAGGTCTTGGTTTGTTGACCCAAAAAGAGATCAACACCCTCTTTGCTTCTTTATATGAGCGTACTGACTTTAGTTTTGCCAGTTATGTACATCCTTTAAAAACATCCAGCCTTCAGCCTTCAGCATTTAGCGATCTTGGAACCTTCGGTGTGTCTATAGTTAACCTTACTTCCAGGGGATTCCCGTTGCGAGATGAGAATAATTATGACCTGGGAGAAGGGGGCGTGACTGAATCAGCCGCGATACTATCTTATGGAAGACAAATACAAATAGCCGATGACAGCTGGCAACTCGCATTTGGAGTAAGTGGCAAATTAGTCAGCCAAGATGTTGATACTAAAAGTGACACGGATTATGGTCTGGACCTTGGAGTACTAGCCAATTTTTATCCATGGTCTGCTGGCATAGCGGTCCAGAATGTTGTTGCTCCCCAGTTAACCTTACTGGAAAATACTAATCAATATCCGGTTTCAGCTACTCTGGGTGCCGGCTACCGGCTATTTAGCGATAGTCTTTTGCTGGCCATGGATATAAATAAAATGGTAGACAGGGAGGTTAAGATCCATTTTGGCGCCGAATATTCAGTCGCACAGATGATGGCGATCAGGGCAGGCATAGATGAGACAGAGCTGACCGCGGGACTCGGATTTACCTGGCAGAAATATAGTTTGGATTATGCTTTTGCCTATCATGACGCCATAGCCGGGCAAAAAGACCTGGGTGTTTCCCATCGCCTGGGCATCAGTGTGAAATTTTGATTCTCTTGACAAAACCGAAAAATCTGCTATATTTGATAGAACGATTCCACAGATTAGAAAAAAGATTGCACCGATTACAAGCTTTTGATTAAATCTGTGTAATCACAAAGGATTGTTAAATGTCAAAGTTTCTCGTAACAGGCGGGGCTGGCTTCATTGGCTCTAATATTATCGAAGTTCTGCTCAAGAAAAAGCATAAAGTACGCATTCTGGATAATTTTTCTACTGGCAAAATGTCCAATCTTGACGGGTTTCGCTCTAAAATAGAGGTCATCAAAGGCGATATCCGCGATGTCAAAACTGTCAACAGGGCAGTCAAAGGCGTAGATTATGTATTACACCAGGCAGCTTTGCCGTCAGTAGCCCGCTCAGTCGCTGATCCAGCTACCAGTAATAAAGTCAATATTGAAGGGACCTTGAATGTCCTGCTCGCAGCCCGTGATCATAAAGTCAAGCGCCTGGTCTATGCCGCGTCAAGTTCTGTTTATGGCGATACGCCGACATTACCTAAAGTAGAAACTATGGCCTCCAATCCCCTATCTCCATATGCCACTACCAAGCTGGCCGGAGAGCTTTATTGCCGCAATTTCTCTAAAATATTTGATCTGGAAACAGTCTGCCTGCGTTATTTCAATGTCTTTGGTCCCAAGCAGGACCCAGCCAGTTTCTATAGCGCGGTTATCCCTAAGTTTATCAGCTCCATGCTCAGAGGTGAATCCCCGCATATTAATGGTGACGGCAGGCAAAGCCGTGACTTTACCTATATTGACAATGTAGTCTCAGCTAATATCCTGGCCTGCACTGCGCCCAAAGCATCCGGCGAAGTATTTAATATCGCCTGCGGCAAACGCTATACAGTCATTGAGCTGGCAGAGAAAATCGCCCGGATCCTGCGCATGAGCCTGGACCTGGAATTTGGCCCGGCTCGCCCCGGCGATGTGAAACATTCTCTGGCTGATATCCGCAAAGCTAGGAGAATATTAAAATATACCGTGAAAGTGAACTTTGACGAAGGCCTGCGCCGTACTATTCACTGGTTCATTACTGGAGGGAAATAAGATGCAAGACGAAAGATTGAAGAAGATTATCGAGAAAAAAGCCAGAGTCGGCATTATCGGGCTCGGCTATGTCGGTCTACCCTTGGCCGTAGAGCTAGCCAAGGTCGGTTTTGATGTGACTGGCATAGATGTGGATCAGCGCAAGATCGATAGTATCAATAAAGGTATTTCTTACATCCAGGATGTACCCACAAAAGAACTCAAGTCACTGGTCAAAGCCGGCAAGCTAAGAGCTACTACTGATTTTAGCGTGCTCAAGAAGATCGACACCATTAATATCTGTGTCCCGACACCATTACGCAAATCCAAAGACCCGGATATCTCCTATATATTAGCTGCTACCAAAGAAATAGCCAAATACCTGCACAAGGGGCAGCTGATCATCCTGGAAAGCACCACCTATCCCGGCACCACTGAAGAAGTAATGCAGCCCATGCTGGAAGAGAAGGGGCTTAAAGCCGGCCGTGATTTCCACCTGGCGTTTTCACCGGAACGCGTAGACCCGGGCAATCCCCAGTTCAATACCAAAAATATTACCAAAGTAGTAGGTGGGTATACTCCCAGATGCACCGAACTGGCAGCCGCTCTCTACAGTCAAGCTATTGATAAAGTATTTCCGGTCAGTTCTACCCGGGTGGCTGAGACAGTCAAACTCCTGGAAAACACTTTCCGTTCGGTCAATATCGGCCTGGTCAATGAAATGGCCATTATCTGCAATAAACTCGGTATTAATGTCTGGGAAGTGATAGATGCCGCAGCTACCAAGCCATTCGGCTTTATGCCATTCTACCCTGGACCAGGCATTGGGGGTCACTGTATTCCGCTCGACCCGCATTACCTGTCATGGCGGGTACGGTTGGAGGGGTATGATGCCAAGTTCATTGAACTGGCTGGCCAGATCAACCGGTCCATGCCAGAGTATGTTATAAACAAGCTAAACGATGCTCTGAACGAAAAGGGTAAATCTATTAAAAATGCCAAGATACTGGTTCTCGGTGTAGCTTACAAAAATGACATCGATGATGTTCGTGAATCGCCGGCTATTGATTTCATCAAGCTCTTGCAGAAAAAGGGCGCCAAAGTCAATTATCATGACCCATTTATCCCGAACCTTGGCCATGAAGGTATTGCTTTGAAGTCTGTTCCCCTGACTGAAAGTACGGTCAAGACAGCCGATGCAGTTGTTATCATTACCAAGCATAAAGCTTTCAACTATAAATGGCTGGTTTCCAAGGCCAAATTGGTCATCGATACCCGCAACGCGACCAAATCCCTTGGCCAGCGGAATAATGTAGTGAAATTATAATGTCCGCCAACTACACTATTTTTGTAAAGTGAAACCTGTCTAAAACCGCTTGACAAAACTGATTTTATCTGTTATATATTTTGTATATCTTTTAACTGGCAACTGTTTCTCGTTTTGACTGATTTTCGAATTGACTGTTTTTTATGTAGTTTAGTAGAAACCCTACAGGCTACAAAAGTGTATAGCTACACTTATGTAGCTTTTTATTTTAAAAATAGCTGGTATAACCTGGTATAACTAAATCGTATAAAATCATATAATATATTTTCGTTTTAATCTATGTAATCGCTTTAAGAAATCTGTGTAATCGTATTTCAAAACGGAGGTTACTTTAGTATGAATGGTCATCTGACAGTCTGTCAAGTATGCCAAAGACTACATTGCCATCCCAATACTCTTAAAAGATGGGAAAAGCGGTTGAGCCTGCACGTTAAGAGGGACTACCGGAACTATCGTATCTACACCGAGGACGACATCAAGAGAATAGAATCCTATATTACCCAAGAAAAATAATTTTCCTCAAAGGACTTCAAATGAAAAATAAGAAACTGGCCAGTATTGTTTTAGCTTTAGCTATCATCTATCAACTATCAACAATCAACTCATTCGCTGAAAACTTCAGCGACAATCATAACTCCGCCCGCACCGCCGGTATAGGAAGTGCTTTTACCGGTCTGGCTGATGATACCGGAGCGCTGTGGTTCAATCCAGCTGGTACCACCCAGCTCACCCAGATCCAAGCTCTTTATACCAATCTGACCCCGTATATTGCCCGCAAAAATGTACCCTATTATATGTCCCAGTCCTTTGGTATGGTCTTTCCTTCAAAACATAACAATGCCTGGGGATTTTCCTGGAACAACTACCGTGTCAAACAAGCTTACCAGGAAAGTACGATCTTATTGAACTATTCCCAAAAATTGAATCCTTATCTTCCCTGGGAAATGAATGATATTGCTCTCGGTTTGAACCTGAAAGGACTATTCTACTCGCCAAATAAAGCTGGGCAGGATATTTTTGATGCTATGTCCGGTGGCGGTGACTCAAGAAGCGCTTTTGGCCTTGACACTGGCTTGCACTATAAGATCAACGAAGCGCTAAATCTAGGTATAGCCGCTCTTAACGTGAACGAACCTCCCGTTCATATTATAGATGATACTGAGCGCCTGCCCATCCAAACCAGAGTAGGATTATCCTATAAACTACCTCTTTTACCATCCTTGAGCTTTGTCGGGATAGACCAGCAGATCACAACCAGTGTTGACGCTATACGTGTCCAGGGCAAGTGGCAATCAAATATCGGAACAGAAGTACCCTTTTTCAAGAATCTTTTTGCCCTGCGCGGAGGAGTCAATTCTACTGAAGCATCTGCCGGTTTAGGCCTGGGCAGCATGCAAACTAAAAATTTTGCTTTTAACATTGATTACTCGTTCATCTATAGCTATGGCAAAGACATTCGCGATCGCCAGCATGTAGTATCCATCAAGATCAACCGCCTGCAATCCAAGAAAAAAGAAGCAGAGGAAACACCGGAAGAAGAAGTTTCCCCGTATCGTTTGGGACCGGATGACGTTCTGCAGGTCATTACCCGTAATCATGATGAATTCAGCGGCAAGTTCATAGTTGATCCCTATGGTAAGATATTGATCCCGATGATCGGTGAGATCAAAGCCGAGGACCTGACCCGTGAAGAATTCATTGAATTGTTAAAAGAAGAGATCGGTAAGTATGTCCAAGATCCTAATGTCATGGTCTCGATCATGCAATATCGCAGCAAAACAGTGTATATCCTGGGTGAAGTGCGCTCTCCCGGCAAATATCCGGTAGAAGGTGATTCTATTGCCCTGCGCGATGCCATTGCCGCGGCTGGCTTCCCGACTGGCCTGGCTGCCACTTGGAGAGTCTATATTATCAAGCCCAGGACTGTCCGTCCCAGCTACAAGATCGTGAACTTGTACAAAATACTATATCGCGGCAAGATGAAGAATAACGTCACTCTCACTCCGGGAGATGTAGTCTATGTGCCATCCACCATGCTGGGTAAGTTGGCAAACAGCATGAGCTATTTACTTGATCCGTTCTTCAAGGCCCGGAGTCTAGCGACACCGTTATCTACTCCGAAACCCCTTATAGACGAAACCCAAACTACTATTACTAAATAAGTGATTACACCGAAAAAAAAAGGAGTTCAAATTGGACCAAATTACCTTCACTATCCGCGACTACTTGATGATCTTTTTCCGGCGCAAATGGATATTTATCCTTGCCCTGTCTCTCTGCCTCATAGGCGGGATAATCTATGTCCTTTCAGCTCCCAAGGTATATAATTCCGCGTCTATTATCTATATTCAAAAAGCCGAGATCCTGAATCCCCTGATGGATAAAGTGGCAGTCTCCAGCCAATACAATGAGACAATTAAGACCATGACCGAGCGTATCTTAAGCTGGCCTCGATTAGTCAGTATGACTGAAAGCATTAAGTTGTCTTACAATATCAAAACCCCGCTTGATTTCGAAAAATATATTATTGCTCTCAGGAAAAGGATCAATATCGAAATGTTCAATCAAGACCTGGTGCGCATTTCATTTGAGGATAAAGATCCTTATATAGCTAAACAGGTTGTTGATTATCTCACCAACAATTTTATAGATGAAACCATCCAGCTCAAAAGCGAAGAAGCGGTTAAAGCCATTGACTTTATCCGGGAGCAGTTGGATGTGTACCGCAAACGGCTGGAGACATCAGAAAAAGATTTGAGCGAGATAAAAGTAAAAGCTGAAATTGAAAATATTGACAAGATAAAAGGGCTCATTAAAGATCAGCTCTCCCGGCAGGAAAAAGTTGTTGTTTCAGAAGTCAAAAAGGAGCAAAACCCTGTCGTTAAACAACTCAACGATCATGTAATTAATTTGGAAAAAGAATTAAGCAGGCTATTGATAGATTCAACAGAACAACATCCACGGGTTCAGGAACTGCGTAAAGAGATCACCAAAACCAAAGAAAAACTCGCTCAGGAGATGGAAAAATCAAAGTCTGTGAGTGTCGAAGAAAAATCAGCTACCAATCCTATATATGCTGACCTTGACCAACGGCTTAAGGCCCTGGAATTAAAACGGGAAGAATTACTGCAAAAGCAGGCAGAGATCAAATCTAAAAGCGGCAAGTATAAACTATCCAATGTCAGTGATGCCGAGCTGTCAGCCATGGACCGTGATGCCCAGGTAAATGAACAGCTATATACATCACTATTGTCCAAAATGGAGAGCGCTCGTATCTCCCAGCAAATGGAAAACATGGATAAAGGTACCAGGTTTAAAGTGATAGATCCAGCTCGTATGCCTTTAAAGCCATCCAAACCAGATATTTTTAAATCTATATTGATGAGCATTGCTTTAGGACTTGGGTTGGGCCTTGCCGGTATTTATCTATTGGAATACTTAGACCATTCCTTAAGGAATATTGAAGATGCCAAGGCTTTCTTTACCAAGCCAATACTTGGCGCTATTTCCAAGATATCCTTGGAAGAAGACGCCACCAAAAATGTCAATCGGATCATAAGATCTTAAGTAGTAGTAAAGGCAGGATAGCAGGAATACCCTGATATAAGTATTTTAAGCCAGATACTAAACAAGGAGACCATATGGAAAATGAAAATATTCACTTAGGCAAATCCAGGACTGCGACTGTTGATGAAAAAGTTATCGTTCCCAGTACTTCATCCGGCATAGACAAGAGTATCCTGACCTATTACCAGCCCAAAGGGGCTATTGCCGAGCAGTACCGCACCCTGCGCACTAATCTCAAGCGGATCAACAAAGACAATCCAGTCAAAACCATTGTCTTGACCAGCTCAGTTCATAATGAAGGGAAATCTACTACCTCAGTCAACCTGGCTGTAGCTATGTCTTATGAAAAAGA
>JAQUQP010000079.1 GCA_028716025.1 bacterium
CGCTTTCATTTTTCCTGGACTGGCCCAGCGGCGCCACCATTGTTTTGGTTAATTTTGTATTATTTATTGTTTCTGTAATTTACCACAAGATCAAAAAATAAGAAAAAGGACTTCCACCCATGGATTACAGTGAGATCAAGAACATTTCCGGCCTTTCCCAAAAAGAGGCGCAGGTCAGGTTAGAAGAAGAAGGGTATAATGAACTCCCCTCCAGCCGCCGACGCAGTATTTGGCGCATCGCGTATGAGGTATTTAGTGAGCCAATGTTCCTGTTGTTGGTAGCCTGTGGAATAATATATTTATTACTGGGCGATATCCAGGAAGCTTTAATGCTGTTGGGTTTTGTTTTTGTGGTGATGGGTATTACCCTTTACCAGGAACGCAAGACTGAGCGGGCTTTGGAAGCTTTGCGCGATATCTCCAGTCCCAGGGCTTTAGTTATCAGGGATGGGAAACAGCTGCGTATCGCCGGACGTGAAGTGGTGCGTGAAGATATCCTGGTCCTGGCAGAAGGTGACCGTATACCGGCTGATGCCATTATCCTTTGGTCCAGCGCTCTTTCTGTGGATGAATCATTATTGACCGGCGAATCAGTGCCGGTCCGGAAAATAGCCGAAAATTCTGACGGGGAAATGTCCCGTCCCGGCGGTGAGGATACGCCGTTTGTTTATTCGGCGACACTGGTGGTACGCGGGCAGGGGATCGCCCGGGTGAAAGGTACCGGCCTGAATTCAGAAATCGGCAAGATCGGCAAATCTCTGCAAACCCTGGAAGAAGAAGAAACTGTCCTGCAGAAGGAAACCGGTAAGTTAGTCAAGAACCTGGCTATTATCGGGGTGGTTTTATGCCTGGTAGTCATCGTCGCTTATGGTTTGACTACCGGAAGTTTCCTGCATGGGTTCCTGGCTGGCATTACCCTGGCCATGGCCATGCTGCCGGAAGAATTCCCGGTCGTCCTGACTATTTTCCTGGCTTTAGGAGCCTGGCGTATTTCCCAAAAAAATGTTTTAACCCGGCGGGTACCGGCCGTGGAAACGTTAGGAGCGGCGACAGTGCTCTGTGTGGATAAAACCGGGACCCTGACCATGAACCGGATGACGGTCGGTAAAGTTTATGCCCTGGGCGAATACTTTGCCGTGGATCCGGAATATAAAGGAAAACTGCCGGAAAATTTTCACGAGATCGTAGAGTTTGCCATCCTGGCCAGCCAGCATGATCCTTTTGACCCGATGGAAAAGGCACTCCGGGACCTGGGGACCAAGACCCTTTCCAATACGGAACATTTACATCATAATTGGACGCTGGTCCAGGAATACCCGTTGTCGCAGGAATTACTGGCTATGTCCCATGTCTGGAAATCGCCGGATGGAAAAGATTATATTATTGCGGCTAAAGGTTCTCCGGAAGCGATCATTGACCTGTGCCATATGAAGGATAAAGAAGCGGTTGATCTGGGTCGCCGGATAAATACTCTGGCCAATGAGGGATTAAGGATCATTGGCGTGGCCAAAGCACATTTCAAAGAAGAGTCTTTACCGGGACAACAGCATGATTTTTCTTTTGAATTTGTCGGCTTGGTTGGCTTGATGGACCCGGTGCGCCCGACTGTCGCCGAATCTATTAAAGAATGTTATACTGCCGGTATTCGCGTGGTAATGATCACCGGGGACTATCCCGGTACCGCCATGAATATTGCCCGCCAGATCGGTTTGCAGGCGGCCGACGCTTATATCACCGGCCCGGAACTGGAGAAGTTAAGCCCTGCAGAATTACGTGAACGGATCAAAAAAATAAATATCTTTACCCGGATCATGCCGGAACAAAAACTATTACTGGTCAATGCGCTGAAAGCCAATGGGGAGATCGTGGCCATGACCGGTGACGGAGTGAATGACGCGCCGGCATTGAAGTCTGCCCATATTGGCATTGCCATGGGTGGCCGCGGGACCGATGTCGCCAGGGAAGCGGCCGGGCTGGTATTACTGGATGATGATTTTTCTTCAATCGTGGCCGCGGTCAGGTTGGGGCGGAGGATCTTTGATAATATTAAAAAAGCCATGGCTTATATTTTTGCTATTCATGTGCCTATCGCCGGGTTATCCCTGATACCGGTTTTGCTTAAATGGCCCCTGGTCTTATTGCCGGTGCATATTGTTTTCCTGGAGTTGATCATAGATCCGGCGTGTTCGATCGTATTTGAAGCGGAAAAAGAAGAGCCGCAGATAATGAGCCGTCCTCCCAGGGATCCTAATCAGTCTTTGTTTAACCGGCGCACGATCGGGATCAGCCTGCTGCAAGGTATAGCTGTCTTTATAGTGGTCTTAGCGGTCTACGCCATAGCCTTATTCCGGGGATTGGGCGACCAGGAAGCCAGGGCTTTAACCTTTACTACATTGATCGTGGCTAATATAGCCCTGATCTTAACGAACCGTTCCTGGTCAACGCCGATAATTAGTACCTTGCGTGCTCCCAATACAGCCTCCTGGATGGTATTGGCGGGAGCTTCGCTATTTTTGGGATTGAGCCTGAATGTCCCGTTTTTGAAAAAACTGTTCCATTTTTCACAACTTCACCTGATCGATTTTGCGATCTGCGCGGCCGCGGGGGTCTTCAGTATCCTCTGGTTTGAAGTACTGAAAATGGTTAACTATAAGAAAAGGAGAAACGCTTGCATTTAGCCAGGCGTTTAAGTATAATACAAAGATAAATATGGGGGAGGTACGAAAAATGTGCGTCAGACAAAAAGTAGTGGATAAAATTGAAAGTGTTCCCCTGGTAAAAGTTGAAAAACCTAAAAAGGTTTCCGGGTATTTCGGCGCTAATACGTTCAGTATCAACGAAATGCGGAAACGGATCAATAAGAAAACTTTTATTTCTTTTAAACGTTGGCTGGCCGGCGGCAGTACCATCAGTGTAAAAGAGGCTGATGAAATTGCCGGGGCCATGAAAGACTGGGCCGTGGAAAAAGGGGCGGTATATTACGCTCACTGGTTCCAGCCTATGACCGGGCTGACCGCGGAAAAACATGATAGTTTTATTTCCCTGCAGGGCACCGGCAAGGTCATGGAAAAGTTTTCCGGTTCTAAACTTATATTGGGCGAACCCGATGCCAGCTCTTTCCCCAGTGGCGGCATCAGGAGCACGTTTGAAGCCCGCGGTTATACCGCTTGGGACCCGTCCAGCCCGGCTTTTATCAGCGAAACACAGCTGGGCAAAACTCTGTGCATCCCCAGTATTTTTGTCTCCTATCACGGATATGCTTTGGATAAGAAACTGCCTTTACTGCGTTCCGATGAAGCGCTCAGCAAGGCTGCGATAAAATTGCTCAAACTGTTCGATCGCCGGGCTATTAACAAAGTTGTGTCCACCTGCGGCCCGGAACAGGAATACTTCCTGATCGACCATAACTATTATAAATTGCGGCAAGACCTGATGTTGACAGGTCGCACCTTGATCGGCGCTTCCTCGCCTAAAGGGCAGCAACTGGAGGACCAGTATTTCGGTTCGATCAAGGAACGCGTATTGAACTACATGGAAGAAGTTTCAGTGGAAGCCTATAAGATGGGAATTCCGGTAGCTACCCGTCATAATGAAGTGGCTCCTCATCAGTTTGAGTTTGCTCCTATCTTTGAGGAATCAAATATTGCCGCTGATCATAACCAGTTGCTGATGGAAATAATGAAGAAGGTGGCTTTGCGGCATAACCTGGTTTGCTTAATGCATGAGAAACCCTTTGCCGGAGTAAATGGGAGCGGTAAACACGTAAACTGGTCAATGTCTGATGACCAGGGTAATAACCTGCTCAATCCCGGACAGACCCCGGAAGATAATCTGCAATTTTTAGCCGTCCTGGTAGCGGTCTTGCGCGCGGTATACAGGCACGCTGACCTATTAAGGGCCAGTATCGCGTCAGCCGGTAATGAACACCGTCTCGGAGCCAATGAGGCTCCCCCGGCTGTCGTCTCAGTTTTCCTGGGTGAGCAATTGACCAAGGTGCTCGATACCATTGTCGCCGGGGTTGAACATAAAGTCACTAAGAAAGATATTATTGATCTGGGAGTCAGCCGGCTCCCTAAAGTAAATAAGGATGCCACGGATCGTAACCGGACTTCACCCTTCGCGTTTACCGGAAGTAAATTTGAGTTCCGGGCGGTGGGGTCTTCGCAGAATATCAGTTGGCCGTTGACCGTGATCAATACGATCGTAGCTGATTCCCTTAATTATGTAGCCGATGAAATTGCCGGGGAACTGAAAAAAAAGGATTTTGAATCAGCAGTGATCGCAGTGATCGCTAAATTAGCCAAGGAAACCAAAAACGTAAGGTTTGAGGGCAATAACTATTCGCCGGAATGGCTTCACGAAGCGGCTGAACGCGGTTTACCTAATATCGCGTCAACGGCGGAAGCTTTGGCTGCTTTTACACAAAAAGAAAATATCGTTATTTTCGAGAAACAAGGCGTATTAAGCCAGGATGAACTTATGGCCCGGTACAATATCTGGGTCGAAATGTATAATATTGTGCTGACCATTGAAGCTAATACTCTGAGGGAAATGGTAGATTCCGTGGTGGTCCCGGCCGGCCTTGAATACCAAGGACAATTAGCGGATAATCTGGAAAAGATCAGCGGTCTTAAAAATACCATTGGCTTGAATATTGATGAAAAAGCTTTTGAGGACCTAAAAGGGCACTTAGCTGACGTCACTAATAAGATTTACTATCTAAGAAAAAATACCCAGGCTCTGGTAAAGTTATTGGACCGGGCCAGAAGTTTGGAAGGGAAAGAAAAGGCGGCCATATATTTTAACGAATTAAAGCCCTTGATGGAACATATCCGTAAACACAGCGATGACCTGGAATGTGTTATCGCGGATGAACATTGGGACCTGCCTAAGTACCGCGAGATGCTTTTCGTGATGTAACTTAAGATTACCTGAAAAACGGAGATCAGGTAATCAGGAGATCAAGAAGTGGATACCAGAATATCAGGAGATCAGGAAGTTCCTGGTTCCCTGATACCCTGGTAAACTTCATCCTGATTTCCTAATATCCTGATAACCGTATTTAGAAAACAAGGTGCTGAATGGTGGAAGAAAGAGAGCTGCACAAACTTATCTCTGAAACCATGACCGATGGATTGTTAGAACTGGACTTGCAGGGAAAAATTGTCCAGGCCAATCCGGCGGCTTTGGTCATGCTGGGATATACGCGGGAAGAAATAATCCGGAAAACCCATCGTGACGTGACGCCAGCCAAATGGCACCAACAAGAAAGCCAGACTATCCAGGAAGCAACCCTTTCCCAGGGGCAGCCGGTCAAGATCGAACAAGAATATCTGCGCCAGAATGGTTCTTCTTTTCCCGCCGCACTTAAACCGGTCTTGTTGACAGATGCCGGCAAAAAACCAATAAAAATACTGATTTTTTTTCAGGATCTTACCAGCCAGAAAGAACAAGGACAACTCCAGCAAACCCACTTGCGCCAATTAAACAGCTTATCCCTGATCACCAGAAAACTGCAAGAGAACGGGTCGATAGAGCAGACTATCCACTTTATCCTCGAAGCGCTGGTCGCGGCTATGACCCATTCCCATCTGGCTGTGCCTCTCATTGCCCTGGAAGATGAAACCTTCAGTACCAATAAATATTCAGATGATCTTGAATATGGTTTGACCACGCCCTTGTATATAAACGGCCGGGAAGCGGGAGAAGTTACAGTATATTACAGTGAAAACAAGCCATTCGTACTGCCGGATGAACAAAATATATTGGATACAGTCGCCAGCGCTCTGGGCATCTGGCTGTCCCTGAAATCAGCCAATCAAGAACTGGCTGATTTTGAGGATCAGTACCGGACTATTTTTGATGCCATGGCTGACGGCTTCGCGCTCTATGAGGTAAAAAATGAGGGCCAGGAATTGATCGTCGCGGACTGGAACCGGGCAGCGGAAAAAATGTATAATCTTTTGCGGCACGATATCCTGGGACAGGACATTAAAAAATTTTTCCCGGCTCTGGGGAAGACCGATATTTATAAAGCGATCGTAGAATGCGCGCGGACGGGGGAGGCTAAGATTTTGCCACTGGTCCATTACGAGGACGATCAGCGCAGTCAATATATGCACAATATCATCTATGGGGTGGGAGATAGGGTCGCGGTTATCTTTCGTGATGTGACCGAAGAAGAAAAGATCCGGCGGGAGTTGGTGAATTCTGAACAGAAATTCCGTTCCCTGATCGAAGGTTCGGCTGAAGCTATATATCTCCATACGCCGGACCTGGTTAATCCCCGGTTTGTGGATATTAATCAGAGCGCTTGCCAGATGCTGCATTACACCCGCGATGAACTCTTAGCCCTGGGACCGGCGAAAATAGATTCTCCGGAATACGCGGCTTTGGTGCAGGAAAGAATGGCAAAGGTCCTGCAAGATGGCAAAGCGCTTTTTGAATCAGAACATATCACCAAGGAAGGGCAGCCTATCCCGGTAGAGATAAATATCAGCGTAGTTGAGGTCAGCGGCCAAAAATACATTTTAAGCTTTGTCCGGGATATTACCGAACGCAAACAAGTAGAAAATGTTTTGCAGGAGAGTGAAGAAAGATTCCGTAATTTGAGTGATCTGGCCCCGGCTGGTATTTTCTTTTTGAATATGCAAGGGGAAGTGGTTTATGTGAACAAAAGACTGATTTCGCTTTCGGGGATGAGCTTTGATGAATGCCTGGGTCATGGTTGGAGGAAGCTGATCCATCCGGAAGAGCAGGAACAAGTACTGAAAATCATTGAAGAGACAATGTCTCAAGGTAAAGAGTTTTCCTTGAAATTCAGGATCCTTAATAAGCAGAATGAAATCCATTGGGTACATTCCCGGATCAAAATGATGGTCTCCGCCAAAAACCAGCCTACCGGTTTTATCGGTATCGTGGAAGATGTCACCGATATGAAAAAAGCCGAAACTGAACTAACCAATCAACTGGCTTTTATCCAACAATTGCTGGAGACTATCCCCAATCCGGTATTCTATAAAGATATTAACGGAATTTATTTGGGTTGTAACCAGTCTTTTGAACGTTTTCTGGGACAGTCAAAGGAAACGGTCATCGGTAAATCCGTGTTTGAACTTTCGCCTAAAGATCTGGCTGAAACATACCATCAGAAAGACCAGGAATTATTAAATCATCCGGGCACGCAGATCTATGAATCCAGTATCCAGCAAGCTGATGGTACACGCCGTGCGGTCATTTTTGATAAAGCTACATATAATAGCCCTGATGGGACTGTAGCCGGATTGATCGGAGTTATTACTGATATTAGTGAGAGCAAGAAAGCTGCTGATGAGCTGCGGAAACAACAGCAGGAACTAAGCACCATCCTGGATTCTACACCGGCTCTGATCTTTTATAAGGATAAAGAAAATAATTTTGTCCGGGTTAACCAGGCTATGGCCAAAAGCATGTCCTTGACTAAAAAACAGCTGGAAGGCAAGTCGTTATTCGATATTTATCCCAGGGAAGAAGCTGAGCAATACTGGCAGGATGATAAAGCGGTGATGGCTTCGGGGCAACCAAAATTGAATATTGTAGAACCAATGCAGACAAAAGAAGGAATAAAATGGGTCCAGACCGATAAAATACCCTATAAGAATGAACAAAGCGAGATCATCGGTATCGTTGGCTTTGCCGTTGATGTCACTGAGCGTAAAAAGGCGGAGGAAGCGCTGCGGGTGAGCGAATACAGCTACCGATTATTAGCGGAGAATGCGACTGATGTCATTTGGACCGTGGATATGCAGATGAAACCAACCTATATGAGCCCTTCGATCACGCGGTTGGTGGGATATTCAGTCGAAGAAGCTATGAAAAGGTCCATGGCCGAAGCTTACTCTCCGCGCTCCTATGAGCTGGCCAAAAAGATTTTCGCGGAAGAATTAGCGCGGGAAAAAGAGGAGCCAAAAGACTTGTCCCGGTCACGGGTCTTGGAATTAGAATTGAATCATAAAAACGGATCAGTAGTAATGGCGGAGGTCGTATTCAACTTTTTGCGCGATCCGGCCGGTCAGCCGCAAGGAATCCTGGCTATAGCTCGTGATATCACTGAACGTAACCGAATGAACGCCGAACTGCAAAAGAAGATGAAAGAACTGGAACGGTTCAATAAGGTTACCCTGGAACGGGAAAAACGGATCATCGAACTAAAGAAAAAACTGAAGGAGCTGGAGCAGAATCCCCATGGATAAGAAAAAGGCCAGTTTTCTAGTGCTGCCATATACTTTGCTCTTCATGGTTCTATTGCTGGTTTTCGAAGTTCTGAAAACTGAGGTCTTGGTAATCAAGAGCGTCTGGCTATCCAGCTTTTTGACTATCCTGTTCGTGACCTTATGCGTGTTCCTCTTCCTGTTATTGCTTAG
>JAQUQP010000080.1 GCA_028716025.1 bacterium
GTCATCCCCTTCCGGTTTTCGATACTACAACGGTTACCGGGCCAAACAGATTATTTATTTATCAATTATGATAGCCTAGTCTGCGACTGAGTTCGGTTTCGTAGCGAAAAAGAGATTTTTGAGCCGAAGACATTTTTTACGAAGCGAGCATATCTACATAGTGATATGTAAGCTGAGTAAAATATGGCTGCAGGCCAAAAGGCTCTTTTGCAGTAGAAATAAGAACTTAGGAGCAGACGATAAATGTGGACAGGGTAGGATTCGAACCTACGAAGAGCTTGCGCTCGACGGGTTTACAGCCCGTTACCATTAACCGCTCGGCCACCTGTCCATTCATTAAATAAAAGAGCCACCGGAGGGATTTGAACCCCCGACAGGCTGATTACAAATCAGCTACTCTACCAACTGAGTTACGGTGGCAGATAGTTGGTACTTACTGGTACTTATAGAATAAACTTAATATTAATACACTAAAATACTAATATTGTCAACTTTTTTGTAATCTTTGCCTGATTATTTCATACAATAAAACACTAGCCGCGCAACTTACATTCAAACTATCCAGCTTCCCTGTTTGCGGTATAGCGATCACAAAATCGCATTTTTCCAGGATCAATTTCTGCAGCCCATATCCTTCACTGCCCAAAGCCAGTACCAGCTTGCCTGTTAAATCCTGATCAAAGCATTTTTTCCCGTCAGCCTCCGCGCCTGCTACCCAGAATCCCCTGGCTTTGCACTTCTCTATCACCTGCACCAGGTTATTCGCTTGGATGACTGGTAAATATTCTATCGCCCCGGCGCTTACTTTAGCCACAGTCTCGTTGATCCCGCAGGCATCCCGTTTAGGTATTATGATCGCGTCTGCTCCCAGTTGGTGGGCAGACCGGACAATAGCTCCCAGGTTATGAGGATCAGTGACCCGGTCCAGGAGCACTAACAGCGCGTCTTTCTTGAGCTCCAGGCTGTCTAAAATCTGGTCCAGTTCAGCATACGCGACACTGGCTACCTGGGCCGCCACTCCCTGATGGTTAGCCCTGTCAGTTATCTGGTCCAGCCTTTTTTTATCAATGAACTGCACTACTATCTTGGCTTCCCTGGCTAAACGGAAAATAGTATCAATGATACTTCCTTTTAAACCTTGGGCAATATATACCTTATTAATAGAATGTTTGCTTTTTAATACTTCCAGGACTGGTTGCCTGCCAAAAATAATACCTGCCACAGGACTACTTCACTTTCCAGCGGGTACCATGAGCTGTATCTTCTATCACTATACCCTTAGCTGCTAATTGGTCGCGAATCTGGTCTGACTCAGCCCATTGCTTATTGCGGCGCGCTTCTTCTCTTTTAGTAATAAGACTTTCAATCTCAGGCTTAGTAATCTCTTTTCCTTTGAGCACATCCGCGTTAGCAGGCTGCGCTCCACTGGTAGGAAATAAGCCCAGGACTTTTCCCAGTTTTATCATGGTCCTGGCCAGGTAACTTACTTCCATCATATCAAGATCAGTTTTTTCCAGCGCAATATTTGTAGCTGTGACTAGCTCATAAAGAACGGCTATTGCTTCTGCTGTATTAAAATCATCGTCCATCGCTTTTTCAAATTTAGCTTCTGCCTCGGCAATGAGCGCGGGGGGGACTTTTTTCTCATTGATGTTCATGCTCATGCGCTCAACCGCTTCCCGCATATTGTGCAACACGGTAGTAAATCTTTCCTGGGCCCGGCTCATTTCTTCCAGCTTACTTTCACTGAAGTCAATCGGGCTGCGGTAGTGTTGGGAAATTAAGAATAAACGTACTACTTGAGGATCAAACTTCTGGTAAATTTCTTTCAAGGTAAAGAAATTACCCAAAGACTTGGACATTTTTTCCTTATTTATGGTCACAAATCCGTTATGCAACCAGTACTTGGAAAAAGGTTTGCCGGTGATTGCCTCAGACTGAGCGATCTCATTTTCATGATGGGGGAAAATGAGGTCCTGTCCCCCGCCATGTATGTCCAGGGTGTCTATTTTTAATTCGCCCAGGCTCATGGCTGAACACTCTATATGCCAACCCGGCCGGCCATTACCCCAGGGTGAGGGCCAGGAAGGTTCGCCTGGCTTTTCTTTTTTCCAAAGAGCGAAATCAAGCGGAGATTCTTTGCGTTCATCTACATCCACCCTCGCTCCTGATTTAAGCTGGTCCAATTCACGTTTGGAAAGTTTTCCATAGCCAGGAAATGAAGCTACCCTGAAATACACATCGCCATCAACAATGTAGGCATGATTGCTATTAACTAATTTCTCAACGATCTTGATAATCTCTGGAATGTGTTCCGTAACTCGGGGATATATCATGGCAGGCTTTATATTGAGAGCGTTTATGTCCTGGAAATAAGCGTCAATATTCTTTTGGGCTAATTCCAGCGGCTGAATATTTTTTTCCTGGGCCCGTTTAATGATCTTATCATCTATATCAGTAAAATTTTGGACATAGTTGACAGTATAACCTTTATATTCCAAATATCGCCGGATCACATCAAAAGCCACGTAGCAGCGCGCATGCCCCAGATGGACATCATCATACGGAGTAACGCCGCAAACATACATATTAACCACTTTATTTTTAAGCGGTTTAAACTCTTCTTTCTTTTGGGTTAATGTATTATATACAAAAAGTGACAATTTATTTTTCACACTCTTTCCGCCACCGTTGGCACTGTTTGCGGAATTCTTCGATTTCCTTCTGCATTTCTTCAATTTTTTCCATTAGCGGATCCGGGAGGTCAGAAGTTTGCACTAATTCTAAAGGATTAAATCCTTTAATGCGTACTACTTCGCCAGGAACACCAACTACCGTAGAATCATCAGGAACAGATTTTAAGATAACAGCATTTGCGCCGATCTTCACATTGTTGCCTATCCTGATATTACCCAGGATCTTAGCCCCGGCACCGATCACCACATTATTGCCGATCGTTGGATGGCGCTTGCCTTTTTCCTTACCTGTGCCGCCTAATGTCACTCCTTGATAGATAGTGACATTGTCACCGATCTCGGTGGTTTCACCGATAACCACTCCCATACCGTGGTCAATAAAAAAATTGTTCCCGATCTTGGCTCCAGGATGGATCTCTATCCCGGTCAAAAACTTGCCGAACTGGGAGGTAAAACGGGCCAGTAACAACAAGTGCATCTTCATGAAAAAACGCGATAACCGGTAAAACCAAAGAGCGTGCAGGCCTGAATAGGTCAGCACAACTTCCAGGACGCTCCTGGCTGCCGGATCTCTCTCAAATATTGCTTTAATATCACGGATCATTTTACACTCCACTTTTTAGGCTCACGATAGCCATCGCGGCGATCGCCTGGCCTTTGCCGATCAATCCCACACCTTCATTAGTAGTCGCTTTAATGCCGATACAATTCTTATGCATTTTTAACACGCCGGCGATATTTTTCTTTATCTGTTCAACATATTTCCCGATCTTAGGCGCTTCAGCCAGGACAACCACATCGACATTAGACGGCTGGTATTTCTTTTTCCTGACAATACGCAGGGTTTGGCGCAGTAATTCCAGGCTGGAGATACCCTTATAGGCATCATCCGTAGTCGGGAAATAATAACCAATATCCCTTTCACCGGCAGCCCCGAGCATAGCATCACAGACAGCATGCAATAAGACATCTGCGTCAGAATGGCCCAGCAACCCTTTCTGGAAAGGAATTTGCACTCCCCCCAGGAACAGTTTGCGGCCCTTTACCAAACGATGAATATCATATCCTAAACCATACCGCATTTATTGCCAGCCTTTCCGGATAACATTGTCAGCGATAGAAAGATCAATAGCCGTGGTAATTTTAATATTATTATAGCTGGCCATGACCAGTTTAACTTTCCGTCCCAGTTTTTCCGCCAAACTGGCATCGTCAGTACCGTAGAAACCTTTTTTCATGGCCTGCTGATACGCTTTCATGATCAATACATATTGGAATACCTGCGGAGTTTGGATGATCCATAACGTATCCCGGTCGATGGTTCTTTTTACTATGTCCCCGGCGCCGCATTCTTTGATCGTATCCTTGACCGGAACAGCAGCTACAGCTGCCTGGTACTTAACCGCCGCCTGGACCGTCTTCCTGATTATCTGCTCTGTCACCAGGCAGCGCACCCCATCATGTATAGCGACATAATCACAGGGAGAAAGATTTTTTAATCCCTGGTATACTGAATCCTGGCGTTCTTTGCCACCTGCTACCAGTTTTACCTGGATTAATTTATACTTTTTAAGAATATTTTCCTGGCAATAACGTAACGAATCCCGGTTTATCACCAGTACGATTTCGCTAAATATGCCGCTTTTAATGAACCTTTGTAGAGTATGCCAAAGGACAGGCTTGCCAGCCACAGTCAGGAATTGCTTGGGTTTACGGGAATTCATGCGCTTGCCCGAGCCAGCTGCCACTATAACTGCCGCTATTTTCATTTATCTTCCTTGCCCTTTAATCTCGTAAATATCATCCGGCCGGCTGTAGTCTGTAAAACGCTGGTCACCACTACTTCGAGTTTTTCACCGATCTTCTTGCGGCCTTCTTCCACTACTACCATGGTGCCGTCTTCCAGATAAGCAATACCCTGGCTATGTTCTTTCCCTTCCTTAACCACCATTACCTGCATCATTTCACCGGGTATGACCATTGGTTTTACAGCGTTGGATAATTCATTCACGTTTAATACCACGACTCCGCTGAGAGCAGCTATCTTGTTCAAATTAAAATCCGTAGTGATAACTTTTGCTTTTAGCTCAGTCGCCAGCTTAACTATTTTTATATCCGCTTCCGCTGTCTCTGGATAGTCTTTCTCATAGATCCGCAGCTGGATATTCTTGTTTTCTTGCAACCGGTTCAGTATCTCCAACCCACGGCGGCCGCGGCTGCGCTTCATACTATCTCCACTGTCAGCGACTGTTTGTAGTTCCTTTAAAATGAAACGTGGCACGATAAAAATGCCATCCAGGAATTTAGCGTCACAGACATCAGCTATTCTGCCGTCAATGATCGCGCTGGTATCTAGGATCTTCAGGTCCTGGCCTTTTACCGCCTTTGAGATATTCTGGTCCAGTAAATTCAATTCCTCTTTTTTGCGGATAGCAATGAGGAGCCCAAAATAAGCAAAAGCTAATTTTATGAGTACAGAATAAGGTTTGTATAAATTATTGAAAGTTTGGTTCTCTACCAGGCTCACCGCATAATCGAGCAACTTAGCCCCGATCAAACCGATAATAGCACCTAAAATACCGGCTACCAAGTCATCCAGTGGGATTTTCTCGATCATCATTTCGATCATAATAATTCCCGCGGCTACAGCCGTACCTAAAAGGACGCCTTGCGGACCTTCGCCCCATTGGAAATAACCAATAATCGGACCGGCGATCACTACTAATAATCTGATCATCCAAATAATCATAAAGTATTCACCACCCTTCTTTTAAGACAAATACGAAATTTGAAATCCTAAATCCTAAACAACGTTTTTGCCATTAGTTTGAACATTCGATATTTATATTTGTTTAGAATTTCGAATTTAGAATTTAGTGCTTATTTCTTATAATATGATCTATTGCTTCACGAATATTCCTAACTCCGATCACTTCAATTTTATTTTTAAGCGCTTGCGCCTCTTTTACGTTACCGGCCGGGATCACTGCTTGTTTGAAACCGAGTTTAGCTGCTTCCTGCAGCCGTTCCTTGACAAAATTAATAGCCCTCACTTCACCGCTTAATCCCACTTCACCCATTACTGCGGTCAGTTTATCAACGGGGATATTACGTAAAGCGCTGGCGACAGCGCATATTAATCCCAGGTCGCTGGCTGGCTCATCTATCTCTATACCGCCCACTACATTGACAAAGACATCCTGGTTTCCCAGGTGCATACCTAAACGTTTTTCCATTACCGCCATTAGCAATAATACCCGGTTATAGTCAATCCCCTGAACCTGTCGCCTGGCTACCGGCATATACGTACTCGTTACCAGGCTTTGCAATTCTACCAGCAGGGGCCTGGTCCCTTCCAGGCTGACTACCACTACAGTACCACTGGCAGTCTCATGGCGTTCACTTAGCAAGACCTCCGAAGGATTAAGAACTTCCGCCAAACCCTTCTCCTGCATTGTAAAAATACCGATCTCATTCGTTGATCCAAACCGGTTTTTTACAGCACGCAGGATGCGATAATTGTGTTGTACATCACCTTCAAAATAAAGGACCGTGTCTACCATATGTTCCAAGACCCGCGGACCGGCAATCTCGCCAACTTTTGTCACATGGCCGCAAATAAAAGTAGCAATGGTATAGCCTTTAGCCAGATTCATTAACTGCAAGGTACATTCCCGGACCTGGCCCACACTTCCCGGAGCGCTCGGTAGATTAGGATCATAAAGTGTTTGTATCGAATCAATGAACAAGAACTTGGGATTTAATTTTTTGCAATATTCCAGGACCTGTTGGATATTGGTTTCACTGACTAAATAAAGCTGTTCGCTGGCTACGCCCAGTCTTTCAGCCCGCAATTTTATCTGTTGGGGAGATTCTTCACCGGAAATATAGAGAATTATTCCTTGACGACTTAAAGGCTGGGCTACTTGTAAAAGTAATGTCGACTTGCCGATACCAGGTGCCCCGCCGATCAAAATCAGTGATCCGGGGACGATCCCGCCGCCGACGATCCGGTCAAACTCGCCGATCCCGGTGGGAACCCGGTCTACTTCAATAGATTTTATCTGCGACAAAGTTTGCGGTGTGCCTGCGACATGGGTATTACTGGCTTTATGTTTTGCCGGAGCGGCTACTTTCTCCTCCACCAGTGTATTCCATTTTCCACAATCAGGACACTTACCCATCCAGTTGATCGATTCATACCCGCATTCCTGACAGCGAAATACAATTTTATCCTTAGCCATTCCAACCAACTTTTCGATATTTTAATCTGTCATTTTACTATTTAACTATAGACGATAATCCTGATAAACCAAGGAAATAGGCTATATCATCGTCTTCAATATACAGATTCATTGTAGCATTTACTGCTTTTTGTTCCAGCGCATCTTCATAATTTACCTTAATATTTAACCAATTGGTTAATTTGTAGGTGGCACCTGCATTGATCCAGGCTTTATTCTTATTATCTACTTTCCGGTCGAAACGGAAAACTTCACTATACAGCTCCAACCGTGGATTGGTTGAGAACGGCCGCCATCCTGCGCCGAAACCGCCACCCGATTTAATCACTCCCCCATATATTGTGAACGGACCAAAATCTTTACCCAGTTCAGCGGTAAAGCTATTATATTTCTGGTTGCCGGCATCATACTTGATGGTCTCACCGGTCACTGGATCGTGTGGTCGGTCGCCTTTAATGTTATTAACCGCGAAATAATAAAATTTATCCGGTTTCGGGCGTATCCTGATACCAAAATCACTTCGGGTCAACGTATCGACACTGTTATAATTAAGATTATAATCCCAGTAGGTTTTAAAACCACTAATCCGCGTCAATAATTTTTTAGCATCGTCTGAAGCGCTACGCAAGCTGGCCACCGTACCTTTGACATCATCGGCCATTTGTTCGTCGTTGACTAATTTACCTAATGTCCCTTGCCCACCTTCGATCTTAGTCGCGATATTATTCAGGGAAGTCAAAGCAGCATCAAGTTTCACACTAATATTCTTGAAATTCTCCATAGTTGTTTTTAAGTCTTCTTTAGAGATCGCCCCGCTTAAGTCATCAAGCTTGGCCGCCACCTGGTTTATGCGCACGGAAAATTGTTCAAAATTATCCACAATGTTGGAGATGTTCTCATTCTTGCTGTCTAACAGGGTATTAACTTTTTCCATGACTGAGCTGACATTCGTGAATATTTTTTTTAAAGAATCTTTCATTTCCTTGTCGCCGGTAAATTCTTTGACCGCGTCGGCCAAGTCAGTGAACCCTTTTAAGCCTTCATTAACGATCCGGTCAAAACTGACCGGGTCAATACCAATCAGCATATCCCCTTCTTTTAAGGGCCGGTCTGTTTTTGTACCCAGATATAATTCCAGGTATTTGGTCCCGATCAGGCCGGTAGACGCGATCGTGGCCCGGGCATCAGAGAAAACCGAAAGATTTCCTTTGATCCATAGGGTCACCTGGGCTTTTCCCCTGACCAAATCGACTTTTGTGACTTCACCTATCTGTACACCGGCGGTTTTGACCGGGGCCCTGACCTGCAAGCCGCTGATATCACTAAACAGGACCTTAATGGTATAGCCGCGTTCCAAACGAAAATCACCTACTAAAAGAATAGCTGATCCTAAAAGTATCAAACTGACCAAGACCAGCAATCCTACTTTAGTTTCCTGGCT
>JAQUQP010000081.1 GCA_028716025.1 bacterium
TATGATAAGCAGGTGAATTCATGTCAGTGGAAAAAAGACAATTTTTCAGGTTTGCCACTTGTGTTCCGGTTAAGTTTTTCAATGCTTTTGCTCCGGGGCAGGGCTATTCCGGCATGGTTACCAATATCAGTGCCGGCGGCGCCAGGATATTCCTGAAAGGTGATTGCCAGAATTTGAACTATGTGGTTATGAACATGCATCTCCCTAACGGAGTGCTGTTGGATCTAGTCAATGCCCGGGTTATTTACAACGGCAAGGAAGGTGATGGCACCCGTTTAGGTGTTATGTTTATGAATATGGATATAAAAAAGCTCAGCGTCCTGGTTGATTTTTTATCCGATTTGGAACTGCAGGAAAAAAAGACACCAGAACAATCAGGCAATGAAAATCCAACATCCTAAGCGACTCCCAATATTATGAAAATCTTACTTGCTGGTTATAATCTTGATACAGACGTAATAAAAGACCTTACCAAAAGCAATCCCGCCAGAGCTGATATCACTCCTGAAACTTTGTCTGCCGCCTATGCTCGGATCAGTCGTGATCCCAGGTCCATAGATGAATTGCGGCAGGTAGCCCGCCAGGAAGTGGAAAACGCCCGCAAGTCCAACAAAGCCATTATTTTTAAAATGGGTCACCATTCGGTAGCTGAACACGCAGTGTTCAATTTTGATATTATCGGTGTTTCCCGGCTGGCCCTGGAAGAGATTGAAAAATTCCGGCTCTGTTCTTTTACGGAAAAATCCCAGCGCTATATTACCTTGGAAGATGATTTTATCATACCGGTTGAACTAAAAATGAGCACGCATATCCGGGAGTTCTCGGAAACAGTGCGGCTGCAGTTCAGTTTTTATAAAAAATGCTACGAAGCTCTTAAACAACAGGTCAAGATACAACATCCTCAGGAAGCTGCCGATCCCAAGAAAGAAAACTTGCTGGACGGGTGGGCCAAGGAAGATGCCCGTTATATTACACCGTTGGCCGCTTGCGGTCAGGTAGGAGAAACACTGAATGCCCGCAACTTGGAGCTGGTTATTCGCCGTTTTGCCAGCCATCCGCTTAAAGAGATCCAGGAGTTGGGCCGTAAAATGTACAACCTGGTCAGTATGGTGGCGCCTTCCATAATTATTTTTACCGATGTCAACGATTATGACCAAAAAACTTATCCAGCTTTAAAGAATTTAAGCCATGCCATGCTGAGTTCTCAGCAAATTGTACCGGAAGCCTACCCCGGGGATGTCAACCTGGTAGAATATAGTATGCATGCTGATGATACTTTATTGGCCGCGCTGATACATACTACCTCTAGGGTTAATTATCGGCAGTGCCTCCAGGCAGTCAGACTGATGAAACCGGACCAAAAAAAGGATTTCATTAAAACAGCCTGCCAGCATATGCAATTTTATGATGCGGCTTTGCGTGAATTTGAGTATCCTTCCTTGACCTATGAATTATTTATTTCGGCCAGCTGTTATGCTCAATTAAAGAGGCACAGAATGGCGACATTGACAGTACAGGATTATGATCCTGAATTAGGCGTGGTCATACCTGATTCTATTGTTGAAGCAGGTCTGGATAAAGAATTCAAAGAGGTAATCGACAGGACCAATCAGGTCTATCGCCGTATATATGCCGACTTTCCGTTAGCCGCTCCGTATATACTTACTAATGCTCATAAACGCCGCGTGCTGATGAAAGTAAATGCTCGCGAACTGTACCACATTTCCCGGTTAAGGGAAGATGAGCACGCCCAATGGGAGATTAGGAAAAAAACCGCCAAAATGTGCGATCAGGCCAAACGCGCTATGCCTATAACAATGACCTTCATTGGCGCTAAAGATATATTCCCTAAAATATTTGAACAAGAATTTGGCCATCCGCCCAAAGTCGTCCTACCTCGATAGCCAACAAAAAGAAAGCACAGGTGCTTGGCTTGAATAAAAATGAGCTATTAAAACAACTTTGGAACAGATCAAGCAAGATGAAATAAAGCATATCCAAATAGCCCAGGAAATGCTTTAACTATTGAAACAATAATTGGCAAGGAGGCAAATATGGCCAAGATACCAAGTGCTTTAAAAATAAGCATAGATTTTGAAAGAAGGGGCGTAGGATTATATATGCAACTTGCTGCCAAGACCAAAAATCCCCTGGCCCGCAGGCTTTATTACGAACTGGCACAACAGGAGATCCAGCATATTATTATGTTTGACAATATTTATGAAAATTTAAAACGCGATAATAAATGGCCGCGCTGGACCGTAGAAGAAGGGGAAAAACTGGAATATATCGTGAAGGAATATTTCCACGCTGTCAAAAAAGATCCGGCCGTGCGAATAGGTGATAATATCAAGGGTTTGGAGTTGGCTATGGAGATAGAAAAGAAAGGTTATGTCATGTATGAGAAATTCCTGGCTAAAGCCACTGATAATAATGAAAAATTATTTTATAAAGAACTACTTAAACAGGAAAGTGCTCATTACGAGGCTCTGGCTAACATCCATTTCTATCTAACTCAAACCGGTGATTGGTTTACGGAAGAAGAGGACCAAGTTTGGAACTGGATGAACCAGTAAAAGCAGGTATATAGGTATAAAGGTATAGAGGTGTAGAGCGAGATGAACAAATACTTGAAAGAAGCGATCGCGGCGGCACACAAGAGCGGGGAGTTGATCCGCCGGCGTGTCGGTAAAATAAAAACAATTAATTATAAAGGTGCCACTGACCTGGTCACTGATGTTGATCGGGCGTCTGAGCAATTAATTAAGCGGTATATGCTCAAGAAATTTCCCAAGCATCTTTTTTTAGGAGAAGAAAGCGGGGGAGTACGGGAAGGCTGCGGCTACCGCTGGGTAGTAGATCCGATCGATGGCACGACCAATTTTGCTCATGGATTCCCGTATTTCAGTGTATCAATAGCGCTGGAGATAGATTGCCAGCCGATGGTTGGAGTTGTGTACGATCCAATGCATGATGAGCTTTTTTATGCTACCAAAGGTGGTGGAGCTTTTCTTAATAAAAAGAAAATAAGAGTTTCTCAGACCAAGGACATGAAAAAATCCCTGCTGTGTACCGGATTTGCCTACGAAATAAAAGATGCCCGGGATTCCAATGTCGAACATTTTGTTGATTTTCTGATGACTTCCCAGGCGATACGCAGAATGGGTTCCGCGGCTCTGGACTTGTGTTATGTGGCCTGTGGCCGGTTTGATGGATTCTGGGAGATCGGGCTCAAGCCCTGGGATACGGCGGCAGCTATCCTGATAGTGACTGAGGCTGGCGGTAAGCTCTCCAAGTTTAATGGCAGTAAATATTCCCATTATGACCGGGAGATCCTAGCCACCAATAGTTTGCTACATACGCAAATGAGCAAAATACTGGTTCGTCGTTTGAAAGACTTCCATTGCCGTGTCGTATTTGATAAATATTGATATTTCTTCTTGACAAAGCGTACGTTATGTGGTACGCTTTTCATAGGGGGTAAAAATGACTACTTTAACTGCAAGCCAAGCACGGGCAAAACTCTATAAACTACTTGATACTACCGCGTCCTGTCACGAGCCGATCCAGATCACTGGCCGGCGTAATAATGCTGTTTTGGTCTCGGAAAGCGATTGGCAAGCCATTCAAGAAACCTTATATCTGCTCTCTATCCCAAAAATGAGGGAATCAATCCGCAAAGGACTTAAAGAACCGCTTTCCAAATGCAGTAAGGAACTGCATTGGTGAGTTGGCAAATCGTATATACAAAACAGGCCCAAAAAGATGCTAAAAAGCTTGCTTCAGCCGGTTTGCGTAATAAAGCTGAAGTCTTACTTGCAATCCTCAAAACCAATCCCTTTCAGAATCCACCTCCTTTCGAGAAACTGGTAGGGGACTTATCAGGCGCATATTCCAGGCGTGTTAATATCCAGCACAGAGTTGTATATCAGGTATATAAACAAGAAAAAATAGTTAAAGTGCTTCGTCTATGGACACATTACGAATAAAAGCGAAGATAAAATGAAAAAGAAACTTTATATAATAGATGGACATGCTTATATCCACCGCGCTTTCCATGCCCTCCCAATGCTCACCAATTCCCAAGGTTTAGTGATCAACGCAGTCTATGGTTTTACCCGTATGCTGCTCAAGATCATCAAACGTGAACAGCCTGACTATTTGGCAGTTTGCTTTGATTCGCCGCATCCGACTTTCCGGCATAAAGCTTTTGAACAATATAAAGCTACCCGCAAGGAAACACCTGATGAACTCAAAACCCAGATTCCCATGGTCCAGGAAATGGTAGAAGCGTTTAAGATCCCGGTTTTCCGGATGCCTGGTTATGAAGCTGATGATCTGATCGCCACTATTGCCCGTCAGGCGGAAAAACAGGATGTGGACGTGGTTGTAGTCAGCGGAGATAAAGACATATTACAACTGGTAGATGAGCATATCAACGTATTGAGCGAGCCCAAGGGTATACTCTTTGCAGAAAAGGAAGTGCAGGAAAAGTTTGGATTTAGCGCAGATAAGATCAAAGACTATTTGGGCTTATGCGGTGATTCGAGCGATAATATACCCGGCGTGCCAGGCATAGGGGAAAAAACTGCTTTGCAGTTGGTAAAAGAATACGGGACCATTGAAAATATGTATCAAAACCTGGATAAAATGCCGGCTAAAGTGAAAAATAAAATGGAGCAAGGCCGGGAATTGGCTTTTAAATCAAAAGAGCTGGTGACCCTGATAGAAAATGTTCCGCTTATAATGACTTTGGATGATTTGAAGCCGGTTCCACTGGACCAGGAAAAAGCTATGGCTTTATTTAATAAATATGAATTTAAATCTTTAAGTATGGAATTGATCGAACAGAGCTCAGAAAAAGACGCGTGTTATGAAGTCATTAATAACCCGGGGGAGATGGAAAAGATTGCTTCCCAGATAAGGCAAAAGAAAGAAGTTTCTATTGACTTGGAAACCAATAGCACTGAGCCAATGCTGGCTAAAATAGTCGGGCTGGTATTATGTTTTGAAGAAAAAAAGGCGTATTATATACCTGTGGCGCACAGTTATCTTGGTGCTCCACAGCAAGACAAGAAAAAGGTACTGGACTTGCTTAGTTCTGTAATTGAAGATGAAAAGATCAAGAAATACGGCCAAAACCTTAAATATGACCTACTGGTACTGAAAAATGAGGGATTTGAGCTTAAGGGCATCTCTTTTGACATTATGATCTCTTCATATTTACTGAATCCATCCAAGCTTAACCATAGCCTAGAAGACATTGCTGCCGAGTATCTGCAATATAAAATGATCCCGATCACGGATCTGATCGGTAAAGGGGCTAGACAGATCACTATGGACCAGGTGCTAGTAGAAAGAGTAGGAGAATATGCCTGCGCTCAAGTAGACATGGTCTGGCGGTTGGAACAAAAACTATCAAACTTGTTGAAAGAGAAGGGATTAGAGAAGCTATTCTATGAAGTAGAGATGCCGGTGATGGAAATCCTGGCTGAAATGGAATACGCGGGGATACTGGTGGACCTGCCATACTTGAAAGAACTATCCAGGGATATTGATGGCAAGATCAATGTTTTGGAACAAGTGATCTATAAAATAGCCGGAATGGAATTTAATATCAATTCTCCGCAACAACTTTCTAAAGTGCTTTTTGAGAAACTGGGCTTGCCGATAATAGAAAGGACTAAGACCGGAGCGTCAACTAACGAATCAGTCCTGCGCCAACTCCAAAATATGCATGAACTGCCTAAAAGAATAATTGAATATCGCGAACTGGCCAAACTAAAATCCACTTATATTGACCCGATACCGGAGATGATCAATCCAAAAACTGGCCGGCTGCATACTTCGTTTAACCAGACTGTGACCAATACCGGGAGATTGTCCTCCAGCGATCCGAACTTGCAGAATATTCCGATCCGAACCGAAATAGGACGGTCTATCAGGCGTTCTTTCATTCCCAAAGAGGGATGTGTCTTTGTTTCTGCTGATTATTCGCAGATCGACCTGCGGGTATTGGCGCATATGTCCGATGATAAGCACATGAAACAGGCCTTTCTTAACCATGAGGATATCCATAGCCATACGGCATGTGAGATATTTGGCCTAAAGCCGGAAGAAGTGGATGATGAAAAACGGCGCATAGCCAAAACAGTTAACTTTGGCTTGTCCTATGGCATGAGCCCGTACGGATTATCCCAGGCTCTGGGTATTGACGCGGCGACTGCCAAGAATTATATTGATAAATATTTTGCCCGTTTCAGCGGGGTAAAGGAATATATGGAAAAGATCGTGGAAAAAGCCAGGCATGACGGTTTTGTAACGACTTTGTTGAACCGCCGGAGATACCTGCCGGAAATAAATGCCAAAGACAGGAACATCCGCTCTTTTGCTGAACGGGTAGCGATCAATATGCCGATCCAGGGGACAGCCGCGGATATTATAAAAATAGCGATGATCAATATAGATAAAAAACTTAAACAGGAAAAACTCCAGTCTAAAATGCTGCTACAGGTTCATGATGAATTGATATTTGAAGTGCCAAAAGCAGAAGAAAAGCAACTTACTAAGATGATCAAGCAGGAAATGGAATCAGCCCTGAAATTAGACGTGCCCTTGGAAGCCAATGTCAGCGTAGGGCCGAACTGGAGGGACTTAAATTAGAGCAAATCCGACATCCTAATATCTAAATCTTAAACAAGCACTAAGTACCAAAAGTAGACTAATAAATATATAGGACATTAGGATTTAGAATTTTAAATTATTTAGAATTTAGAAATTAGTGCTTAGAATTTGGAGTCATATTATGCGTAAATTAATCTATTGGCTGGCAAGTTTTGCGGGTTTGATCATAGCAATTTTATGGCTGGTTTTTATCACAGGGCAGTTTGTGACCGGTGCCTATAGTAGTTTTTGGAATTATTTAGCTGACCTGGCTGGTGGTTTGATCCTTACTCTTACAGTTTTGATCGCTTTACGCAAACCTGTGGCCGGAGGGGCCTGGCTTTTTACAGAGGGATTTGTATATGTAGTTTATTGTTATCGTTTTGGCCGATTGACCAGCCCTAATTTATTGAATGGGCTCGTACCTATGTTGATTTCCTTGCTATTCCTGTTTTCCCAGAGGGGATATGAGGAAACACAACCATTTGCAGTACCAAAAGAACAAGAAAATAATTATAGAGCTACTGTTTAGATTTGAGGTTATATGCCTGAACTTCCCGAAGTGGAAACAATAAAGAGAGCCTTGGCTAAGAAGATATTAGGCAAAAGAATATTAACCGTCGAAAGTAACTTTAAAAAGATCGTTGCTGTCCCTGATTTTAAGATATTTCAGAAAATTATTATAGGCAAAAATATAGAATTCCTGTCCCGACGGGGGAAATTCCTGCTCTTTTATTTAAATGACGGCAAGATTATGGTTTCGCATCTGCGAATGACCGGCCATTGGCTGGTGGGGCCAATCATAAAAAGAAACAAATTCATGCATCTTATTTTACAGCTCTCCGGCGGCCAAACTATGGCTTATTCTGATATCAGGAAATTTGGCAGAATATGGCTGATAGACGCAAAAGATCTGGAAAAATTCAAGCCAATATTAAAATTAGGGCCAGAACCTCTGGGAAAAGAGTTTGTTTTTGAGGAATTCAATAAAAAACTGGCAAAAAACAAATCCAAAATCAAAGTAGTACTCTTGAGCCAGCAGATAGTGGCAGGCTTGGGTAATATATATGTAGATGAAGTGCTGTATGATGCTGGGGTCAGTCCTTGCCGGTCTGCGAACCGGCTAACAGTGGCGGAAAAAAAGCGGATCTTTGTGGCTATTAGAAAGATCATTAGCAAAGCTATTAAATTTAGAGGGACCACAGTGGTGAATTTTACCACTCCGGAAGGAAAAGGCGGGGATTTCCAGAAGCAGTTGAAGGTATATGGGAAAAAGGGGAATAGGTGTCTGAGGTGCAACGGGGAGATCAAGAGGATTGTTGTTGCCGGCCGCGGCACGCACTATTGCCCTAAGTGCCAAAAGTAAGGTTTTACTTGGGGTCCTGCCTCAAATCCTCGCCACCCCCAGTTACTTGAGATAATAGGCGAGCGCGGCCGCTGAATGTCATGGAGAAAACCTTCGGAAGCTTGAGTTGGCATGGACTCTTTACCTCCCGCCTGGCGGGAGAACTCAAGCGAGATAGAGAGCGATTTCCGCGCCGGGGAAATCGACTCGTTTTTCGGAATGACTCAGCGAGACAGCGAGC
>JAQUQP010000082.1 GCA_028716025.1 bacterium
TAACCAAATGATGGCGATACGCGCGGGGTATAAGTTCGGTTACGACGTTGATTCCTTTACAGCTGGGTTTGGCGTGATGATCAGACGCTATAGCTTGGATTACGCTTTTGCCCCCAAAGGAGATCTCGGCGATAACCATAGGATTTCAGTGGGAATAAGATTTTAACGATCATTAAATAACTGCCCCCTAGATACTATCAACCAGACACGGGATTTTTCTCGTGCTTTTTATTTGCCTTTTTACTTGATTTTTGAGGTGATAATACCTATAATAATATGATATGAAAATTAAAATCATTAGCTCTATTATTATCATTTTTATTTTACTGCCCTCTTCCCTTTTAGCCGATGATCTATTTGCCGGGCTGGAACAGAGGCAATTGGATAATGGCCTAACCGTTTTACTCTTACGGGAGACGACTAAGCCCATTGTCTCAGTACAGGTCTGGTTGAAAGTAGGGGTCTGTAATGAAACTCCCGAAAATAATGGTATATCCCATTTTATCGAGCATATGCTGTTTAAAGGCACTACTACCAGACCGGTCAATGCCATCCAGCAGGCAGTGGAATCAAAGGGCGGCATGATCAACGGAGCCACTAGTAAGGATTTTACTTATTACTATATCGATTTACCCAGCGCCTATTGGAACGAAGCAGTCACTATCCTGTCAGATATGGTACAGAACGCCAATTTTGACGCCAAGGAATTGGATAAGGAAAGGCTGGTAGTGATCGAAGAGATCCAAAGACAGAATGATGAGCCGCATGCTTTTCTCTGGAACAAGTTCAATGAATCCATCTTCAAGCAATCACCATATCGCTTGCCTACTCTGGGTAGCGCCGACAATATAAGATCTTTCAGCCGGGAAAAGATGTTGCAGTATTACGGCAAAAATTACAAACCGGCGAATATGACTTTGGTAATATCCGGGAACTTTCCTCGGGCGGAAGCGCTCTCCAGAATAAAAGAATTATTCCCCTCATTTAGTAAGGCCAAACCAGTAGTAAAAAAAACCTCCCCGGTAATAATTGAATCATATGATGATCCTTTCCCGCTAAAGATAGAATTGCCTTTCCAAGTCAACCTGGTATATCACCAGATCGGTTTTCTTGGACCAGCCATAGACAGCCAGGATCAATTTGCCTTGGATCTTTTGTCTACCATGCTGGGCATGGGACGCTCCAGCCGTTTATATGAATCACTACGTGAGGAAAAACAGCTGGTCTATAACATCAGCAGTAATTTTCTGAGCCAGAGAGGTAATGGCATTTTCGTGATTAACGCTCTTTATCCTCCTAACCGGATACCGGAAGTGACCAGCGCCATTATGGCGGAGATCAGCAGGTTCAGTCTGGTAGAAGTATCCGCCGCGGAATTGGACAAGGCTAAACAGATACTGGTTGCGGATTTTATCATAGACAACCAGACTTTTGCCGATAAAGCCAATACTCTTGGTTATTATGCTACCGTAGCCAATGTTGACCACGCCTTAAAATATCTTAATGAGATTAAACGCGTATCCGGAGAAGATATATTGAGAGTGGCAAAAAAATATCTAGGTCATAATTTTACTTCAGTATTGCTACTGCCGGAAATGGGGCAGAATAAATGAATCCGTTAAATAAACTATTACTTCTATTGTTAATTTTTGTTATCATGCTGTCTTCAATATCTTTATCTTTAGCCTCTGATACCCCGACCAAGATAGTCTTTCCCAACGGACTGACCCTTATCCACCTTTATGAACAAAACAGTGAGGTAGTAGCGCTTGACCTATTTATCAAAGCCGGGGCGTTCGTGGAAGATAAAAACCAGGCCGGGATCGCCAATTTTATCCAACAACTCCTCTATAAAGGCACGTCCACGCGTTCCGCTAAACAAATCGCGTTAGAGTCTGAATCGCTTGGCACTTCGATCAACGGCTCCTGTGACGAAGATTACGCGTTGGTCAGCGCAACTGTTTTTACACAATATTTTAAACCTCTCAGCGAAGTATTCTTTGACTGTGTTTTAAATCCGGCTTTCCCCCAGGAAGAAGTGGAAAAAGAACGGACTAACATCTTAGCGGCCATTCGGACCCGCGAAGATTCTATCTTTACGGTAACCTTTGACCTGCTGCAGGAACAGATGTACGGGGAACATCCTTACCATAAGCCCATTATCGGTTACAAGAAAACGATACAAAATATCACCAGGAAACAGATTCTTGATTTTTACCAGCGGTATTATCGCCCGGAGAATATGATCTTGGTAATAGTCGGCAATCTTGATCAGAAAAATATTACCAAACAACTAGAGCAGTTTTTCCCGAATTTGGAAGAAGCATCCCTGTCTGTACAGCCACTGAACGCGGCACCAGCCACACCCCAGCGTTTTGAACTCCAGGAATTTAACAACGAGACTAAATTTAAACAAGCTTACCTGATGCTGGGTTACCTGGTGCCATCCGTGGTTTCACAGGATTATCCAGTCTTAAAAATAATAGCCACCTTGCTTGGAGGGGGAATGAATTCCCGGCTCTTTGTTAATTTGCGGGAAAATCAGGGATTGGCTTATGAACTTGATTCTTTTTATCCTTCCAGAGCTTTTACCAGTACGCTCTGTATTTATCTGGGCTTGAGCGTATTTAATCTGGAACAGGCCCAAGAATCTATCCAGAAAGAAATTAACAGGCTAAAGACCATCCCGGTCCCACCGGAAGAGTTGAATAGTATTAAAACTTATTTATCGGGCCAATATCTGCTAAACCACCAAACGAACCAAAGTATGGCCTTCTATTTGGGATTTTACGAGTTGCTGCAAAAAGGGTATGAATACGACAACCAGTATTTAAATGATCTAAAAGCGGTTACTGCCAGTGATATAACGCGAGTTGCGAACGCTTATTTGACTGATAACAATCTAACTAAAATCCAACTTATTCCACCACTGGATAAATACTCTGGAGGCACCGGTGATTAAAAAGATTCTGGTCATATTTATTTTTATAGTACTGGTTGGCGGAGCAGTCATTTATTTTTTTAAAGGCCACAAAAGCTTACTGGGTACACCACAATCCATAACTGAAAGCGTACCAGTTTACGGAGATGCCATTATTTATGGTTCCATCGGAGAGCCGAGCATCTTAAATCCGATACTGGCTTCGGACAGCTCTTCATTCGATATCATCGACCTGGTTTTTAATGGTCTGGTAAAATACGATAAAGACATCAAACTAGTAGGTGACTTGGCTGAGAAATGGGACGTGTCTAAGGACGGCCTGACCATCACCTTCTTTTTGCGTAAGAATGTGAAATGGCATGATGGATTTCCCTTCACCAGCGAAGATGTGATCTTTACTTACCAAAAGTTGATCGATCCGGGGATCAAGACAGCTTTCTCCAGTAATTTTCAGTTAGTTTCCAAGGTAGAAGCCCCAGACCCTTACGTGGTTATTGTTACCTACAAAGAACCTTTTGCTCCGGCTCTTGAATCATGGGGTATGGGAATCCTGCCGAAACACATTTTTAGTGAAATGACTGCAGAAGAATTCAACCAAAGTGATTTTAACCGTTTTCCCATCGGGACCGGTCCTTATAAATTCAAAGAATGGCGCACCGGCCAAAAAGTAGTGTTGGAATCAAATCCTGAGTATTTTGAAGGCCGTCCTTATATTGATAAATATATTTACCAGATCATCCCTGACCAATCAGTCCAACTTTTGTCGCTTAAAACCCACACTATTGACATGATGAGCCTGACCTCGGACATGTATGTCAAAGAAGCTAATGATCAGGAGTTTGAACAAACTATTAACCGGTTCCGTTATCCGTCTTTCAGCTATACTTACCTGGCTTACAATCTCAATAATCCACTTTTTAGAAATACCCGCTGGACCAGGCAAGCGCTTAGTTATGCGATCAACCGGCAGGAAATCATCGATGGGACATTGCAGTCCATGGGCACAATTTGCACTGGCCCGTTCCCGAATCGTTCCTGGGCCTATAATCCCGCGGTGAAACCTTTTGCCTATGATCCTGAGAAAGCCAAGGCCATGTTAGCCAGCGTCGGCTGGAAAGATACCAACGGTGATGGATACCTGGAAAAGGGGGGTAAAATTTTTGAATTTACTATTCTTACCAACCAGGGCAATAAAGAACGTGAACTGGCCGCGACCATCATCCAGGAACAACTAAAAAAGATCGGAGTTAAAGTAAATGTCCGAATACTGGAATGGAGTACGCTAATCCACCAGTATATGGATAAAAAGAACTTTGATGCCATACTTTTAGGCTGGAACATGACTCCCGATCCGGATTGTTTTGATATCTGGTTCTCGGAAAAGACCAGGGAAGGCGAATATAATTTCATTTCTTATAAGAATCCCCAGGTGGATATACTGCTAACCCTGGGAAGAAAAACCTTTGACCGGGAAGAGCGCATGAAGATCTATCATAAAGTGCACTTGCTGATAGCCGAAGACCAGCCTTATGCTTTTCTCTATGTGCGTGATTCACTGATCGCGGTTGACAAACGTTTTCAGGGGATTAAGGTCGAACCGATCGGCATCGGCTATAATTTCACGAAGTGGTATGTTCCCAAGACGCAGCAGAAATATACTCTTCAACAGTAAGAATAGATGGCGGTTCGCGGATAGCGGACGGCGGTAAAGGCAAAAACGATGGGAGAGATCAGGAAAGTAGCAAAAGTAAAATTAATTGTCGGCATGATCACCGATAATCCAGAGCTTTTTAAAAAAGCGGCTAAACATCTTGAAAAAGTATATGGCCCGATTGATTATACCAGCGATATACTTCCTTTTGACCAGACCTCATATTATGAAAAAGAGATGGGATTACACTTGCAACGCCAGTTTATTTCATTTAAGAGGCTGATCCTGCCGGACAAATTAACCAACATCAAGCGTCAGACTAATGAATTGGAAAATAAGCTAAGTTTTATACGGCGAAACCGCTCCATAAATCTCGATCCAGGATATCTTGAATATGGCAAATTAGTCCTGGCCACTACCAAGGACCACCAGCATCGCTTATACCTGGGTAAAGGGATTTTCGGAGAAGTGACCCTGCGATACACTAATGGTTCATTTACTCCCTGGGAATGGACCTATCCAGACTATGCTACGCCAGGATATATTAATATTTTCAATCACATCAGGAAGCTTTACCAGCAACAAGTAAAGATAAGTATAAAAGTATAAATTATAAAGTAAATATTATAAGGAGTCGTCGTGAAAATTGGATTTGTAGGGTTTGACTTAAAGGAAGGGAAAATAAAATATGAAGATGAACGGTTTAAAAAGATGGTGGAAAAATTTGAGCCGCAAAAGGAAACTCCGTTCGTTGCCGAATTTGTAAAAGATGAAATGCTTAATGTTGATGCTATCTTGATAAAATATGAAAAATTGCTGGATCTTTTGATCCAGGACATAGAAAAGATCGAAAGCCGCTTGGCTAAAACCCTGGACGCTAAAGAAAAAGCTTTGTTAATAAAATGCCAGGAAGCCTTGGAACTGGAACAGCCTTTATGTAATATCCTTTTTGACGCTGAGGAAACTATCATCATGCGCGGCTTGGCTCCGCTCAGCTGGAAACCTACATATGTCGCGGCTAAACTTGAAGACATAAATTTATTTGTAAAACAGGTCCTGCATAAAGCCAGGATCCTCTTTTTCTATACTGTTGGTAAAAAAGAAGTTCATGCCTGGCCTTTCCAAGAGGGCAGCACGATCGTGGATTGCGCCGGAGAGATCCATACTGATCTAGCCCGCGGCTTCATCCGGGCCGACATCGTCAGTTACGATGATTTGATGCAGTGCCATAATCTGCAGGAAGCTAAAACCAAAGGCCTGGTTAAAACAGTAGGGAAAGAATATCTCACCCATGATGGTGATATTATCGAAATTAAATTTAATGTGTAAAAATTAGTTAATGGTTTTGAATCGCGGTTTGAAGGAGAAAAGTATGACTGACTGTTTATTTTGCAAGATCATCGAAAATAAAATACCGGCAAAAATCGCTTATGAAGACGACCAAGTCCTAGCTTTCCATGACATCAACCCACAGGCTCCGGTTCATCTCTTAATTGTTCCCAAAAAGCATATTGCCTCGGTCAACGATTTACTTGAAGAGAACGTTGCGGTTATCGGCTGTCTTCACTTGATCGCCAAAAAACTAGCCAAAGAATACAAAATCGAAAAAACCGGGTTCCGTTTGGTCATTAACAATGGAGCCAATGCGGGGCAGGCAGTTGATCACTTGCACTTGCATATATTAGGCGGCAGGAAGCTGCAATGGCCCCCGGGATGAAACATCGGATTAGGTATGCGGTTACGATGCCTGATAGTACAGTAAGGTAAAATCAGGCTTCGTTACCGATCACTGTATAACGAGGTATAAACATTTAGCTTATGCATAAAACAAACATCCGCGTTATTCCCAGGGCAAAGAAGAACCTGGTTAAAGCTGAACCTGGTCGCCTGAAAGTATATCTTACGGCTCCGCCACAGGACGGCAAAGCCAATAAGTTATTAATTGAAGTATTGGCAGAACACTTTCAGGTAAAAAAGAAACAGGTGCATATAATTCGAGGAGAAAAATCCCAAGACAAAATCATAGAAATAGATTAAACTACACTTCGTACTTGCTGGCAACTGTTCCTCGTACTGACTGGCACACTATTAAAAGGAGATCAGAATGTTATTAGAAAAGATCAATGAAGATTTGAAAGACGCTATGAGAGCCAAGGATACACTTAAGACTGATACTATCAGGATGTTCAAATCAGCTTTGAATTATTACCAGATAGAGAAGCAACTAAAAGAAGTAAGTGACGAAGATGCAGTGATGGTATTACAAAAACAAGCCAAACAGCGTAAAGAGGCCATAGCTGGTTTTGAAAGCGGTGGCCGTACCGAAGCCGCGGAAAAAGAAAAAAAAGAGTTAGCTATATTGGAAAATTATTTACCCAAGCAAGCGAGCCTGGAAGAGGTTAAGAAGATCATCCTTGATACCATAGTTGAAGTTAGCGCAATGAACAAGAAAGATTTCGGTAAAGTGATGAAAGCCGTGACCGGCAAATTGAAGGGGCAAGCCGACGGAAAAGTTATTAGCCAGATAGTGAACGAAGAACTGGCTAAAAAAGAGCAGGTGTAACGGCATAAAGGTTTAGAGGGGTATAGATGCAGGAACTTAAAATATGCGAGATTACGGTTAAAGTGATGCAAGGCGATATCACTGAACTGGCAGTTGATGCGATTGTAAATGCTGCCAATAACAAATTGGTCATGGGTGGTGGTTTAGCCGGAGTGATTCGCCAAAAGGGCGGCCAGCAAATTGAGGACGAGGCAGTAGGTAAGGGACCGATCGAGATCGGTGGGGCTGTACCGACCAGTGGGGGATTCCTGAAGGTCAAATATGTCATTCACGCGGCGACCATGGGAATGGACTTTAAAACCGATGAAGTAAAGATCAGGGAATCCTGCAAGAACGCTTTACTGGTTGCCAATGAACTCAAATTAAGCTCAATTGCCTTACCGGCTTTAGGCTGCGGCGTAGGGCATTTTCCGTTAGTCGGAGCGGCCAAGATAATGGCCCAGGAAATCCTCAGGCATATACGGGAAACTAAGACCGGTTCTTCCTTGAAAGATATAGTTTTATGCCTATACGATCAGAAAGCCTTTGATATTTTTGAGCGAAACGCCATGGGTTATTTAGATTATATCGAAAACCAGTTACAGAGTCCGTTTGCTACCGTCGACACGATCATCGATATTGATGGTTCAATAGTACTGATCAAAAGGGCCAATCCACCGTATGGCTGGGCTATCCCCGGAGGATTTGTGGATTACGGAGAATCGCTAGAGGAAGCTGCCCAAAGAGAGGCCTTGGAAGAAACCTCACTCAAAGTAATTAACCTTAAACAATTCCATACTTATTCTGATCCAAAACGCGATCCGCGTTTTCATACTATTTCTACAGTATTTACCGCTGCCGCAAGCGGAACGCCCAAAGCGGATAGCGATGCCGCAGAAGTCAAACTATTTCTGGAAAATACGCTGCCGGAACACATGGCTTTTGACCACCGCCAGATACTGGACGATTACTTTAAGTCAAAGAAAAAAGGATAAGGGTAATAGGATAGCAGGATAACAGGAAGTGGCTATCAGTAAACCAGAATATCAGGAAGTTCCTGATGCCCT
>JAQUQP010000083.1 GCA_028716025.1 bacterium
GGCATCAAATGAGCCAGGTTCTCTTACTTGGTGGTATCTCAACAGCGGTATCAGGGTGATGAACTTATCTATATAATACTGTCCGCCAATACCTAAATTAAATCCGACAAAACGGTACTGATACTCCAGTTTGCCGCTGGCCGGCGTATCCATGGAGAGAAGGTCAAGATAATAGCCGACGCCCGGTCCAACAAAAAAATTAAGTTTCCGCTGAGCATAAAAGACATAATAGGCATTCAGGTTGATAGAGGCTATCCTTTCACTCATGCCATATATACCATCCGGCAGGATCATGGGCATATAATCATAATTCAGGCTAAAAAGGATATCCGGCCGCTCTTTGACCGCGGCCAATCCCATGCGTAGTTCCAAATGGCCTGAATAATTATCAGTATAATCTTTATATCCTGATATCAATTTGTTCCGGCCTAAATATCCTCCACCGCTGAAAATGAGCATATGCCTTTTGGCTCCGGTCTTGCCTCTCTGACTCAATTCTTCCTTGATCAAAGCTTCATCTTCGGCATGGAGAAAACGCGGCGCCAGCCAGGATACAGCCATGGCCATTAATATTGTAAAAATAATTTTTTTTCTAAACATGGATTGCCTTTTCATAAATTTATAAATCTTATACACTAAATAAATATTATTTGCAATAATAATTTTTAATATTTTTTCCTTGGCCCTTTCCAAAAACAATATCTAGTAACAAGACCTTTATCATCTGCGTGTTAGCTTGTGGAATATTCTCTCATTACTATCATGCGGCGCGATGATTAGTGCTTGCTCCCTGATCGCAGCGATCTGCGCCGGATCAGTCAGCCAGCTATTTATGATTTCCGGTACCTTCTTAATATCCTCTACCAAGATCCCAGCTTTATGAGCAACCACAAACTTGGCATTTTCTTCTTCTTGTCCGGGAATGGCATTGATCATTAATAACGGCAGTCCGAAAGTCAGGCATTCAGTAACTGTCAGCCCGCCCGGCTTAGTGATAACTACATCGCTCATAGCGTAATACTCATACATTTTATCGGTAAAACCGATCACTTGAACGGCTAGTTTGCCGGTACTCGCTTCTTTGGTCAGTCTGGCTTGTAATTTTCTATTTAAACCAGTGCTCACAATTACCCGTATTTTTCCGGCTAATATCTCCAAATCCTTAATAATTAAGGATAAATCGCCGATACCTCCGGCTCCGCTTAAAATAAGCACCGTGAACAAACCGGACCGCGGGCTTTTTTTTGTAAAAGCGTTAATTGGTTTGATGGGTATTCCGGTTATCGTAATATTTTCTTCCGGGATCCCTTTTTGCCGCAAGACTTGTTTTACCGCTCCCGAGGCTACAAAATAATCATCAACCTGGTTACTCACCCATAAACTATGAGGATAATAATCGGTAACCACAGCGCCAAGCTTAAAATCTCTTTTTTTGTCTTTTAACAGGGAAATGGGTAAAAAGTGGGTAGTGATGATTTTCGTTGGTTTAGCCAGATCAAGGTAATGGTAAAAAGAACCAAAAAAACTATCCTCGATCTTCCGGGCCAGTCTGGTAAGAATATGTTCTTTATAACCAACCTCGGTCCCTTGGTATAATAGGGACCATAATTTAGGGAATCTTTTAATCAGCAAATAGTATCCGTCGCGATAAATGAAGCGGTACCAAGCAGGAGCAAAATCGAGGATATCTTTCATTTCTACGGTTATTTGAGCCTGTTGGCTAAAATAATCAGCCAAGGCCTCGGCAGCCTTTTTATGGCCGGCACCGCAGGGAGCATAAAGGATCAATATCTTTTCCAACGGCAGATTATAGGACAACAGCTTCCAGTTCCTTTTTAGTATTTTCCATCAATATTTTTCTTTCGGGAGTCAATAGCCCTCCAAAATGCAATCCCAGAAAAAGACTGGCTTGAGAGGGATCACTCTGCCAAGGCCAGATAGCCGCAAAATATACATATTCCGGATCATTAGTATTAAGGTACAAGGTTTGTTCTTTCCTGATACCATTTAAAGCCTGGATCACTTCCAGGTCACCCATTTCCCTGGCTGGTTTTTCGCCGGCAGGCTTAAAGGGGGCTTTATAAAATTTATCCAGGATCGCCAGCAAGGGCGCCAGTTTTTCCGCTGTCACTACCATCCTGGTTTTAACAAACTGCAGATCCTGGTTGAAATACATGTTTTCCGGCGCAAAAAAAGCCTTCAATTCCTTGATCATTTCTTTAAAAGATTCCTGCATAATCACTCCTGGTTTAATTTATTGGGGTAATTTCCATAATTTCACTATTCCCTGACTACCACCGCTGGCCAGCAATTTTTCATCCGGCGAAAAAGCTACGGAAGTAAGCCTCTCATTCCGGCAGTCATATACTCTTAAGCATTTCCCGGTATCAAACGACCATAACCTTACTGTCCCATCGGTACTGCCAGAAGCTACGAAGCGGCAGGATGGGGAAATAGCCACGCTTTCCACAGTATTGGTATGACCGCGAAATGTTCTTCGGCATCGGCCGCCTTTTAGGCTCCACAACTTTATCGTAAAATCATCACTGCCGGCGACAATAAAGTTCTTATTTCTGGCGCAGGCCACAGTATTGACCCAGGACTTATGGCCTTTATAAACCTTTATCCTTTTTCCGGTCCTAACAGACCATAGCCGTATGTTATGGTCTGTTCCACCCGAGATCAAATATCGTCCTAGCGGAGAAAAAGCGATCCAGCGCGGCGTATGATGCTGTTTAACCGGTACCATTACTTTAAAAACCTTATCGCATTTTTGCCCTACTAGGTCCCATAACCTCAAGGTGCGATCAGCGCTGGCTGAGGCCAAATACCGGCTATTCGGAGAAAAAGCTACGGACCGGACACCCAGGGTATGCCCCCTGAAAGTATGGATGCACATCCCTTGATAGATCGACCACAATTTAACAGTCTGATCCAGGCTGGCGGAAGCCACATAATTCCCGCTGCGGGAAAAATCCACGGACATAACCGTGTTAGTATGCCCTTTAAAAATCGTGATGAGAGTGCCTTGATCTAACAACCATAAATTTATTGTTTTGTCAGCGCTGCCTGAAGCTAAAAACTTGCCATCCGGTGAAAAAGCTACACAGAGTATCCCTTTAGAATGTCCTGGCAGTTCTTTAGATAGGAATAAATCTTGGTCTTTATTCTCCTTGAGGTTGCATCCAAACAATAAACCTACGGTCAGGATCATACCTATAAGCATGAAGTATTTTTTCATTTAGATATCATTCCTACTTTTGGTCATTAATAGTGCTTTCTTTTTCAGCCAAGGCCTGTTTGATCAAGCTTATACCTGGATATTTCTTTTTTTGCGCGATATTTTTAAGTTCGGGCATGTATTCCCTGCCCAATTTCATGAATTCTGTTGCCGCCCAGTATACCGTCTCCCCGGATTCCCGTTGCAATAATTTTCTCAGGTAACGTGACTTCTTTTTCACTGTCAGATGATCGTACTCTATTTTGCTGATCGCGAGCCGGGCAACTTCACGGTAATCCTTATTGTCCAGTTCCTGCTTCAATAATGGAATGGCTTCTGGTTTATTGATCATAGCTAAAGCATATATAGCTTGTGTTTTTAGCACTTCGTCGTTCTTTTTTAAATATTGCATTGCCAGTTCATAGCCAGAAGTATCTCCTAATTCCCCCAATGCCCGCGCGGCGTAGAGTTGCAGTGCGGGATCCGGATCTTTGATCACTGTTTTCAGTTTTTCAATAGAGGTATTATCTCCCACCGCCCCTAGGGAAACAGCGGCAATGTGCCGGTTGAAACGGTCAGTACTATGCTCTAAATACCACTCTATTATATCCTTGGCTCCCTTATCCGCGAATTCGGCTAATTTCAAAATAATTTCATTTTTGGCCGAAACAGATACTTTCATTTCACCCAATATGGTCTTGATCGGATGATCCTCTTTACTTTCAACTAATATTTCGATCAGGGCCGAAGATTCTTCTTTCTTTAAGCGGTTAAAATTATCTTCATTAATGGATAGATTACTATCCTTATTGAGATAAAATATTTCATCCCTGATGCCTTCTGCCCAAACCGTTGAAGATAAGACTAATAAAAAAAGTACTACTATTATGCTTTGACCCTTTAACACCTTGACCCTCTCGTTTAATACTATTGTTTTCCTTTAACTGCCATCCGCGAACCGTCATCTGCCGTCTTTTTTTAATACCGGTACCGGCCATCAGACTGAAAAGCATTTTCGATCAGTTCAATATCTTCACCATTAATGCTTACTACGTCAAAACGTATATCTTTATCTATAATCCCTTTGCTTTTAATGTAACCCAGGGCAGCTTTGATAATCTGTCTTTGCTTGTATCCGTTTACGGCTTGTTGCGGCATGCCATAAACCGCGTCTCGGCGTGATTTTACTTCTACGAATACCAGGGATTCCCGGTCCAGGGCAATGATATCCAGCTCCCCCATCCGGCTGCACCAATTCTGTTCCAATATCGTATATCCAAGATCCCGTAAGTAATCAGCCGCTTTTTCTTCCCCGGCAAATCCTTTGCGCCGGTTATCAACTTTGGACATGCCGAGCCTCTTTAACCGGAGTAAAACTTTTTCGGTGATATGGACACGGCCCATATTTGGCCAAGGCCTCTAGATGCCCTTTTGTTCCATATCCCTTATGCTGGTTAAAACCGTACAGTGGATATTTTTCATGCAAATTATTCATTATTTTATCCCGGTGAACCTTGGCAATGACACTGGCCGCCGCTATCGACGCGCTATTCCTGTCTCCCTTGATTATGTTTTTTTGCGGTATTATTGAACCGGGTAACCGAACCGCGTCGATCAATAAAAAATCCGGGGTTACCCCCAGATTTTCTATCGCTTTTTTCATAGCTATTTTTGTGGCCTCCAAAATATTGTATTGGTCAATTAATTCAACACTGACTTCACCAATACCTACCGCCACGGCTAAACTATATATTTTTTGGAACAACAAGTTCCGGTCCTTTTCCGATATCAGTTTGGAATCATTCAATTTAGATAAGAAAATAAATGGCGGCAATATTACTGCCCCTGCGACTACCGGACCGGCTAGAGGGCCTCGTCCTGCCTCATCAATCCCGGCCACTAGTTTCGCCCCCATGGCGTAACATTGCTCTTCGTTCAAATACAGCTTGCGGACCCTTTTTTTCTCTCTGTATTCATCCTTTAGCATCGGTAGGAATGCCTTGGCTGGTTATTCTTTCTTTTATTTTAGCTTCCTTACCTTCTTTATCCCTGATGTAGTACAATTTAGCCCGGCGTACTTTGCCTTCTTTGACTCTCTCTAATTTAATGATTCGCGGCGAGTTGATAGGGAATGTCCGCTCCACACCTACACCGAACGATATCTTTCTGACCGTGAGAGTCTCGTTCAATCCCCCGTTCTTGCGGGCAATGACGGTACCTTCAAATATCTGTACCCGTTCATTATCCCCTTCCACTACCTTGGTATGGACCCGGACCAAATCTCCCGGTTTAAAGGAAGGGATGTCTTTCTTCAACTGCTTGTCATGCACTACTTTCATTAAATCCATGTTTTACTCCTTCTTTTGGCTTCACCATGTTCAGCCTGATTACACCGATTCTTAAGTACGATTACAGCGATTGCAAGTACTACGAATATTGAATCTGTGGAATCTCTTTTTAGAATCTGTGTAATCAAAAGCGAGCTTTGTGAGCTTTTATTTCTTTTTTGTTGATTTTAGATGTTTTTCCCAGAGATCAGGCCTACTTTTCCTGGTTATTTTCTCAGCTTGGTCCCGACGCCACTGCGCGATAGCGGCATGATTGCCGCTTAACAACACAGCCGGGACTTTCATTTTATTATAAACCGCCGGCCTGGTATAATGAGGCCAATCCAGTAATCCATTGTAAAAAGAATCTTTTTCATATGATTCTTGCTTGCTGATCGCGCCTGGCAACAATCTCACTATTGCTTCCATTAAAACCATTGCTGGTATTTCGCCGCCGCTGACCACAAAATCACCGATCGATATCTCTTCATCAACCAATGTGGCCCGGGCTCGCTCATCTATGCCTTCATAGCGGCCGCAGATGATGACCAGGTGTTTCTTTTTCGCCAATCTATTGGCCATTTGCTGGTCAAGAACTTTACCCTGAGGCGACATTAAAATGACCTGGCTGTTTTTCCGAGATACCTTTTTTACAGCTTTAAATAACGGCGCACACTTTATAACCATCCCGGCACCACCGCCGTAAGGAGAATCATCGCAAGTTTGATGACTTCCTTCCCCGAACTGTCGCAGGTCCATCAGGCTGATATTGACTGCTTTCTTTTTTTGCGCCTGTCTTATTATTGACTCTTCCAGGAATCCTTTAAAGATGCCTGGAAAAAGAGTGACTACTTCAATCTTCACTCAATGATCTCCAGAACAACACGTTTCTTGGCTTTTGATCCTGCCGCTCCCAGTAAAAGACGTATGGCTTTTACTATCCGGCCTTGTTTGCCGATCACTTTGCCAATATCCGGCTGGGATACCCGTAATTCCAATACTACGGCTTGTTCACCTAAAACTTCATTTACGCTTACTTTATCTGGTTCATCCACCAAGGCTTTAACAATGTATTCCACCAGATCCTTTATATTACTCAGCATCAGAACCCCCATCTCAACAACGAATACGATGATAATCTTATATGATTATACGATGACATATAAGTACTTTCTCTTCTTATCATCCTATCATCGTATCATCGCTTTGTTTCTACGTTTCAGATTAAAGCTTGATGCCGGCCTGAAGCAAAATCTTTTTTACCGTATTGGTTGGTTTTGCTCCCTTTTTAAACCAGGTCATTATCTCTTCCTGCTTTAATCCGGTCAGCCGGGGACTGGTAAACTGGCTATACTGTCCTAATATGGCCACTACTTTACCGCTGCTGGCCCGGGATTCATCTTGCGCTACTAATCTGTAGAAAGCTCTATGCGGAGCCCCTTTGCGCTGCAATTTCAGTTTCAATGCCACTGTAAACACCTCGTTTTCTATTGTATTTTATTTGCTCTATCTCTTAATACCTGGATCGCTTTTTTTATATTATTACTCTTAAACACATAGCTGCCGGCGACGATGAAGTCAGCTCCGGCAGTTACTACCTGGCTGATATTCTGGTCACTAATACCGCCGTCAACTGCCAGGTGGATCTTTTTCTTTTGCTGGCCTATCATCCGCTTTACTGTCCTTATCTTGGGCAGCATTGCCGGCATGAACCCTTGGCCGCCAAAACCCGGTTCTACGGTCATAACCAATACCAGGTCCACTTTCTTTAACCAAGGAGCGATGATCTCCGGCGGAGTTTTTGGTTTTATGGAAATCCCGGCTCTAAGGCCGGCCTTTTTAATCTTCTCTATGGTGCGGCCTAAATTCTTCGTTGCTTCCGCATGGATCGTAATCATATCACAACCTGCATCAATATAGTCCTGGATGTACTGTTCCGGTTCGGTTATCATCAAATGCGCGTCGAATGGTAATTTTGTTTTATTACGTAATGATTTAATCACGGGTGGCCCAATGGTCAAATTAGGAACAAATACGCCATCCATAATATCCAAATGCAGCCAATCCGCTCCACCCGACTCTAACGATTTTACTTCTTCCGCCAGACGACTAAGGTCGCAATTTAATATAGATGGGGCGATCTTGATCATTGCAATTGCCTTTCTTCGACTAATACCTCATTGACATATATTTTAGCTTTGGCTTTGCCTTTAACGCTAGCAGCAACATTTAGCTTTGTACCCGGTGCCTGAGTTTTGTTAAAAACTTCTCTTTCTCCCTGCTCATCAATTACTGTAATGCGTACCCGTTTTTCCAGTAGTCCTTGCGCCACTTCGTAATGGATGATCTTCACGGTCGGAGAGGCCAGTTCCTCACCTGATTTGACGCTGATCACCAGTGAGATCAAGGTATCTTGAGTCAGCGGGAAATTGGCCTCAGGCAACTGGTTAACCACTGTTCCGGAACTAATATTATCATTGACCTCTGTCGTTACTTTGTCTATCTTTAATCCCATAATCTTAATGATACGATCTACCTGCTCATA
>JAQUQP010000084.1 GCA_028716025.1 bacterium
CCACTGAGTGCGGAGAAGTGAGTGACCGCCAGATAGAAGCGGCGCGTGTCGCTTTGATGCGTTTTATCAAAAAAGGCGGCAAGGTCTGGGTACGTATTTTCCCGGATAAGCCTATCACCAGGAAACCAGCTGAAACCAGAATGGGAAAAGGCAAGGGGGATCCGGATCATTGGGCAGTAGTGATCAAACCCGGCCGGGTCATGTATGAAGTGCAGGGATTAACAGCGGAGCAAGCCAAACAAGCAATGAAACTGGTGGGTGGCAAATTAAGCGTCAAAACAAGATTTGTGAGCCGGATCGACTAAACTCAAGGTGAGGATGAGAATGGCTAAAACGAAAATAGTTCCTAAAGACTTAAGAAACCTGACAGATAACGAACTGCAGGATAAATATCTTTCCTTAAAAGATGAAATGTTCCAGTTGAAGATCCAGCAAGTGACTCATCAGAAAGTGTCTAATCCCATGCGTTTCGGGATCATCCGCAAAGATATCGCACGGATCCAGACGCTGATGAATGAACGGAGGAAGAAATAAGTGTCTAAGACCAACAAGAGAATCAAAATCGCAAAAGTAGTCAGTGATAAAATGAATAAGACCAGAGTGGTCACCACAGAGCGTAAAGTAGCGCATAAGCTCTATGGCAAGCTGATCAAAAAAACCACCTCGTTCAAGGTCCACGATGAAAAAAATGAGTCCAAAGTCGGCGATACCGTAAAGATCGTTGAATTTCGGCCATTAAGCAAAACCAAACGCTGGCAATTAGTTGAAATCGTAGAAAGGGCGAAATAATCATGATCCAGACACAAAGCATGTTAATAGTCGCAGATAATTCCGGAGCCAAGACCATCATGTGCATCAGGTGCCTGGGCGGATCCCGGCGCAAGTATGCCAGTGTCGGTGACATCATTGTCGCGGCAGTGAAATCAGCTATTCCGCAAGCTGCGGTCAAAAAAGGCGATGTAGTCAAAGCCGTTGTGGTCCGTACGGTGCGTCCTTTACGCCGGTCAGATGGCACCTATATCCGTTTTGATGAAAATAGCGCTGTGATCATTGATGATAATAATGAACCCAAGGGTACCCGTATTTTTGGACCGGTAGCCAGGGAGTTGCGTGAAAAAAATTTTATGAAGATCATTTCATTAGCGCCGGAAGTATTATAAAACAGTTGATAGTTCATAGTTGATTGTTGATAGAAAAAACTGAAACGGAGTTATAATAATGTTGCATTTGAAGAAAAAAGATAAAGTGATCGTGCTCAGCGGCAAGGATAAAGGGAAAAAAGGCGAAGTCTTGAAACTGATCCCGGAAAAGAACCAGGTGATAGTTTCCAAGGTAAACTTTGTGAAGAAGCATTCCCGGCCTAATCCACAAAAGGGCGGCGGCGGGATCATCCAGCAGGAAGCCGCGCTCAATATCAGTAAAATAATGCTTTTGTGTTCCAAGTGCAGTAAGCCGACCAGGATCAAGATTGACACCCTGGCTGACGGCAAAAAAGTGCGCGCCTGCAAAAAATGCGGTGAAATTCTAGTTTAAACTACGAGGAGAAAAGGTAATGCCCAGATTAAAGGACTTTTATACCAAAGAAATAATACCGGCTATGAAAAGTGAATTTGGATACAAGAATGCACTGGAAGTGCCTAAGCTGTCAAAAATTGTGGTTAATATGGGACTAAGTGATGCCAAAGAAAATATTAAAGTGATAGATATCGCCGTGAAACAATTAGCTTCCATTACTGGCCAACGTCCGGTAGTGACCAGGGCTAAAAAATCGATCTCTAATTTCAAGATCAGAGAAGGAATGCCCATTGGCTGTAAGGTAACCTTACGCGGGGATATTATGTATGAATTTATGGACCGCCTGATCAATGTGGCTTTGCCCAGGATCCGTGACTTCCGTGGTATTCCCAGGAATAGTTTTGATGGCCGGGGCAATTATACTTTAGGCTTGAAGGACCAGACCATTTTTTCTGAGATTGACTATGAAAAGATCGATAAACTCAGGGGAATGGATATAACCGTAGTGACCACCGCAAAAAATAATATACAGGCAGAAAAACTGCTGGTATTGTTCGGTATGCCTTTTAGAGAAAAATAACCCCACGCTGTTTCCCTGCGGAAAACAAGACGCGGGGGTAAATTTGAAGTAAATTTAGGAGAAAAAATGGCGAAAAAATGTTTGAGGATTAAGGCAACACGGGAGCCCAAATTCAGCACTAGGAAGTACAACCGCTGTCCGCTCTGCGGCCGGTCACGCGCTTTCCTGCGCAAGTTTCAAATGTGCCGTCTCTGCTTCAGGAAATTGGCCCACCGGGGCGAGATTGTTGGCGTAACCAAATCCAGCTGGTAAATTATTATAAAGGAGAATGTTGCATGACCATAACTGATCCTATCAGTGATATGATTAACCGCATTAGTAATGCGAGTAAGACCAAAAAAGAAAAAGTTGATATTCCCGCTTCCAAACTTAAAGCGGAGATCGCCCGCGTTCTAAAGAATGAGGGTTATATCGCCAACTGTAAAGTGATCGAGGACCGCAAACAGGGAATTTTGCGGGTATATTTAAAATACACACCAGACAAAAAGAGTGTCATCACTGGTATTAAAAAAGTCAGCCGTTCGGGCCGCCGGGCATATAAAGGAACCAAGGACCTGCCGCGGATACTGGCTGGTTTAGGTACTGCCGTGGTCAGCACTAATAAGGGGCTGATGACGGACAAAGAAGCGCGCCTGGCAAAAATTGGCGGAGAAGTGATCTGTTACGTCTGGTAACACAATTACTAAGCTCTAATTTCTAAATCCGAAACAATATCGAATGACCAAAATTAGAATGTTCCAGGGTAATGTTGTTTAGAGCTTAAATATTTGAATTTGTTTAGAATTTCGAAATTAGAATTTGGGATTTGTTTTCAAGAGGAGGAAACGCGTGTCTAGAGTAGGAAAAAAAATCATAACTATTCCAAAAGGAGTTAAGGTCACTGTTAATGGCCAGAATGTCGAAGCTACCGGTCCGTTGGGAACCTTAAAACATACTGTTCCCGGGTGGATGAGCTTGAAGCTTGAGGGAGAAACTCTTTCCGTGATATGTGAGACCCTGACCAATGACAAGAAACCAATGTATGGTTTAACCAGAGCGCTGATCAATAACTTGGTCAACGGTGTAGCCAAGGCTTTTTCCAAAAACCTGGAAATACGGGGTATTGGTTTTAAAGCGCAGGTTCAGGGAGCAGATCTTACTTTGCTGCTTGGTTATACCCATCCTTGCGTATTAAAAATACCGGAAGGTGTAAAAGTGATCGTGGAAGAAAATACTAAAATTTCGGTCAGCGGTTCTGACCGTTATAAGGTAGGAGAATTTGCTAATAAAATCAGGACCCAAAGGATTCCTGAACCATATAAAGGTACCGGCATCCGTTACTTAAATGAATATGTGCGCAAGAAAGTCGGCAAGACCGGAGTAGCGGCTGGTGCAGCGGCAGGCGGAGGAGCGAAGTAATGAAAACAGCCAAGAAAAAAGCAAAATTGCAATTGCGCAAAGAGAGAGTTCGCGGGAAGATACAGGGCACCGCTGAGCGTCCTAGGTTGTGTGTCTATAAAAGTTCAAAGCACATCTATGCCCAGATCATCAATGATCTGGCAGGCAAGACCCTGGTCTCAGCCAGTACGGTAGGTCCTGAGTTCAAGGATAAGAAAGTTAAAGCGGGGACTATAGCGGCAGCTAAAGCCGTGGGCAGCCTGATCGCTGATAAAGCTCTGGCCGCGGGAATTATAAAAGTAGTCTTCGATCGTGGTGGTAATCTTTATCACGGACGGATCAAGATATTGGCGGATAGCGCTAGGGAAAAAGGATTAAAATTCTAGACGCAATTGAAAGCAGGGGAGGTTATTTTGGCAAGGATTAGCCCAGATGGATTAGAACTAAAAGATAAAGTGGTAAACGTCGCCCGAGTGGCTAAAGTGGTCAAAGGTGGAAAACGGTTTTCTTTTGCCGCTCTGGTAGTAGTAGGCGATGAAAAAGGGCATGTCGGCGTCGGTACAGGCAAAGCCAAAGAAGTACAGGATGCTATTCAAAAAGGCGTAACCAATGCGAAAAAGAACTTGATCAAGGTGACTTTGAAAGAAGGGACCGTGCCGCACGAAGTTAACGGCCATTTTGGCAGCGCTAACGTGCTGATGAAACCAGCTTGCCCCGGTACCGGCGTGATCGCTGGTGGTGGAGTGAGAATAGTGCTGGAATTGGCTGGCGCTAAAAATGTGTTGACTAAATCATTGGGTTCCAAAAACCCATATAATGTTGTTTATGCCACATTCGACGGATTAGCGCAAATGCGGACTGAAAATCTCAATGTAAGTATGGAAGCCGAAAAAGCGCAGGAAATAAAAACCCCAATCGTTTAAGGAGTACTAACCAATGCAATTGACTGATTTAAGACCAGCAAAAGGTGCCACTAAGCGGAGAAAGATCGTTGGCCGCGGGCATGGTTCCGGACATGGACATACGGCTTGCCGCGGTATGAAAGGGCAAAATTCGCGTTCCGGCGGCGGGGTGAAGCCAGGATTTGAAGGCGGGCAGATGCCTTTAGCCAGACGCTTGCCAAAACGTGGTTTTACTAGTCGTACCAAGAACAATTTCGCGATAATTAATTTGGACCAATTGGAAAATAACTTCCAGTCTAACGCTGAAGTTACTCCGAAAGTATTATTGGAAAAGAAGATAATTGATAGCCTCCTGGATGGCGTAAAGTTGTTGGGACGCGGCGAGATCAAGAAAAACCTGACCGTCAAAGTCAATGAATGCAGCGCCAAGGCTAAGGAAATGATCGAAAAAGCCGGCGGCAAGATAGAGCTGATAAAAACTAAGGCGATGACAAGCTGATAAGATGATAAGTGAAAGCATTTACTTGTTATCGTATCATCGTATAATCTTATAATCTGTATTTACAAAGGAGCTGAAATTGCTTAAAGGATTTGGAGATATTTTCAGAATTCCTGATTTAAGAAAGAAAATTCTTTTTACTTTTGGTATCGTCATTGTTTACCGGATCGGGGCTTTCATTCCCACTCCCGGAGTAGATGCCGGCGCTTTAAAGACTTTTTTTGAAAGCCAAAAAGGTACCTTGATCGGGTTCTTTGACCTGTTCAGCGGCGGCGCTTTGAGTAAGCTATCCATTTTCTCTATGGGTATCATGCCCTATATCAACGCTTCCATTATTATGTCCTTATTACAGACTGTAGTGCCGTTCCTGGAGCAATTAGCTAAAGAAGGGGCGAGTGGCCGCAAGAAACTTAACCAGTATACCAGAGTAGGGACCTTAGCACTGGCCGCGGTTCAGTCTTATGGCTTAACTTTTTGGATGCAAAGCATGAAAGTTGGCGGCCTGAGCGTAGTTAAAGATCCTGGTATCGGGTTCCAACTCTTGACCGTAGTCACTTTAACCACTGGCACGGTATTTATTATGTGGCTTGGTGAACAGATAACTGAGCGCGGCGTTGGCAATGGTATATCCATCCTGATCTTTGCGGGTATTATTGACCGTATCCCGGCAGTTATATTTGATACGTGGCAATTGTTCAAGAGCGGAGAAATGAGCCTGTTGACTGTGGTGGCACTAATAGCTGTTATAGTGATATTGATCGGTTTCGTGGTTTATATACAGCAAGCACAGCGGAAAATCCCGGTCCAATATGCCAAACGCATTGTTGGACGCAGAATGTATGGCGGACAGTCCAGCTATTTACCCTTAAGGGTGGACCAGTCTGGAGTGATCGCGGTGATCTTCGCGGTGAGTATTATGATGTTCCCGGCGACAATCGGACAGTTTTTTCCCAATACCCCGATTTTCAAACACATCACCGAGTGGTTTACCCGCGGCGGTTTAGTATATAATCTGGTCTACGCTTTATTGATTATTTTCTTCTGTTATTTCTATACGGCTATTACTTTCAATCCCAGTGACCTGGCTGATAATATGAAAAAGCAGGGCGGTTTTATCCCGGGTATCCGGCCGGGACCGCCTACTAGTGAGTATATTGACCGGGTCTTGACCAGAATTACCTTGATTGGCGCGGTTTTTGTAGTGTTTATCGCCATTATACCGGATTATATTTTTGCCGGTTTGCACGCTGAATTCTGGTCTAGGATATTAAGCGGCACTTCGATCCTGATCGTAGTAGGAGTAGCTTTGGATACAATGGGTCAGGTGGAGTCACATCTATTAATGCGTCATTATGAAGGATTTATGAAAAAAGCCCATCTTAAAGGAAGAATGCAATAATGCGCATCATCTTATTTGGTGGGCCCGGCGCTGGCAAAGGTACACAAGCAGAGAAGATCGTAAAACAATATCATATACCGCAGATCTCCACCGGAGATATTTTACGGGAAACAGCAGCCAGTACGTCTCCCTTGGCCTTGAAAATTAAAGAAGTGATGAGCCGGGGAGAACTGGTATCCGATGACCTGCTGAAAGAGATCGTCGCTGAGCGTCTGCAGAAACCGGATTGCCAGCCAGGCTTTATCCTTGACGGATACCCCCGGACAACCAAGCAGGCGCATGACCTGGAAGAGATCCTAAAAGTACGCGGATTAAAACTTGATGTTGTATTATATATAGAAGTGGCTGAGCAGGAATTAGTAGCCCGTCTATCCAAACGCGGCCGCGCTGATGATAATGAAAAGACGATCAAGAACAGGCTGAAAGTATATGAGTCAACAACCCGGCCGGTCCTTGATTTTTATAAAGAAAAAATGCTGTTACAGAAGGTTAATGGTATTGGTACGATGGACCAGATTTTTGCCTTGATCAGGAATATCCTGGATGCCATTAAGAAGTGATATGATAATCCTGAAATCTCCCGAAGAAATTAAGTTAATGCGGGAAGCTGGCCGGGCCACTGCCGAGTTATGCGCTCTTTTAAAAGAAAAAATAAAACCTGGGATTACGACGCAGTTTCTTGATGATATTGCCATGAGTTTTATCAAGAAGATAAATGCAACCGCGGCTTTTTTGGGATACCGTGGGTATCCCAGAAGTGTCTGCGTTTCCGTAAATGAAGAAGTAGTTCATGGTATTCCGGGACCACGTGTTTTACGTGAAGGCGATATAGTTAGCATTGACGCCGGGATAGTCTTCGGCGGTTTTGTCGGCGATATGGCGTTCTCGGCTGGCGTAGGAAAAATTACCGCTGAAGCGCAAAAGTTACTGACCGTGACCGAAGAAAGCCTGTATAAAGGCATAGCCCAGGCCCGGCCAGGAAACTATTTAGGAGATATTTCCCATGCGGTGCAGGAATACGCTGAAAGTAACGGATTTTCTATTGTTGAACAATATGTAGGACATGGTATTGGCCGCCAGATGCATGAAGATCCGCAGGTCCCGAATTACGGACCGGCTGGCTGCGGACCGGTTCTGAAAGAAGGCATGACCCTGGCGATAGAGCCAATGGTGAATGCCGGTACATATGAAGTAGAAGTACTGGATGATGAATGGACCGTGGTGACCAGGGATCGTAAGTTGAGCGCGCATTTTGAACATACCATCGCGATCACGGCTAATGGGCCTGAGATATTAACCAAGTTATAAAAGGACACCAGCAAGCCAGACACTAGACACAAGAAAAGATTTGTTTAATCTGGAGTCTTGAGTCTAAAGTCTAGCGTTTGAACTAAGGAGCATTTGTGCCCAAAGAAGATGCTATAGAAGTAGAAGGAAAGATCCTGGAAGCCTTG
>JAQUQP010000085.1 GCA_028716025.1 bacterium
GCTTCATCTCTTCATCGCTCATGCCTACCAGGTAAGGAGCGTACAATACGTTGGTAAAAGCTACTCCCAGGGCGCCGGCGTAATAGGCCTGCATACTGGCCAGGAAAGTGTTCAGGTGACCGGTCAGGGTGCGGGCGTGTTTGGCCGGGACGGAGCGGATATTCAGGTTTTCCAGGTGCAACCCATATTTTTTGATGTATTCCAGGGAATGGCTGCTGCAATAAACCAGGGTGGGATAACCCAGGTCATGCAGGTGGATGGCGCCTTTTAAATGGGCGTTGGACACTTCTTCGGAAAATATTTTTTCCAGCGCGTACTGTTTCAAAGTATTCTCGGCAATAGCCAGGTTGATGGCTTCCGGGCTATTGGCGGCAATATTGGAATTTTCGCTGGATTTGGAGAAGATCAGCTCTTCCAGGTCGTAGATGGGTATGCCCAGGGCCCGTTGGCGTTTGAGCTTGCCGTTACGATAGCCCAGGTTGAAGAGTTCATTATCCACCATCTCGCGGATGAAGGAGGTGGTTACCTGGCGGGAGCCGCTGGCCAGGATCTTCTGTTCCACCGCGTCGGCTATCTTGCCGGCCAGTTTCTTGTCGATATTGGCTTCTTTGACCAGGGCGGCGCAGATCGCGTCTTTGTTCCAGGGGAGTATCTCTTCATGGGCCGGGGTCGTGACCATGAGCGAGAGGTCGGTGGCGTTGGTCTTGGCGGCCACTTCTTTGCGAACTTTCAACACTTTTCTCATGCGGGCGCGTTTATGGCGGTATAAAATGAAGGCCTTAGCGGTGGCGGCATGCCCTTCTTCGATCAGTATCTTTTCGACGGCGTCGCCGATCATTTTAGTGGTCAGGACCTTCTCCGTGCGGTATTTCTTGCGCAGGTACGCGATCACCTCATCGGCCAGGACATCGGAGATGCGCTTATTTCGGCCGCCTACTTCTTTAGCCGACTTGAAGATGCCGTTGACGATCTTTTCCTTACTGAAGGCCTCGGTGACGCGCTCGCGCTTGCGAACTTTAAAAGTGACTACCACCCCTTTTTTCTTCTTCATTTAGCGTCTTGCCCCCTTTCCCATTATTTTTGTTTTTTATGGTTCGACTCCCGCTCACCATCCTGAGCTTAGTCGAAGGATTAATCCCGCAGGCGCGAATTAGGAATGAATTTGCGGCATTCCTGCAGGGTCTCCAGAAGATACTTGTTGGAATACGGTTCCAGCTCGCGCAGTTCCGGCGCCAGGGCCTGTTTGGGTTTGAATTGCTGGATGAAAAAACGTTTGCTGCCCTGTAAAAAAGTGGCGATCGCCACCAGGTCGTTCTTCTCTAGCATGGTCGGGACAAAGGTGGTGCGGAATTCATACTCTATGGCCGAACCGCGCAAGACCTCGATACTGCGCTTGATCCGCTCGACATTGATGTTAGAGCCGCTCAATTTCTTGTAGTGATCGTTCAGCGGCGCTTTTATGTCCATGGCCACATAATCCACCAGGCCGTATTTGATCAGGGCCTCCAGCGGCTTGGGATGGGAACCATTGGTGTCTATCTTGATCGGGTACCCCATTTTTTTGATCTCTCTCATCAGCTCGAACAGTTCCAGGTACATGCAGGGCTCGCCCCCGGAGATCACGACGCCGTCCAGCCACTCGCGCTTGGCTTTGAGCAGGGCCAGGATCTTGTCCTGGGCGATCTCCGCTACGTCGTTATTGGGCTTGACCAGGACGCCGTTATGGCAGAACGGGCAGGCGAAATTGCAGCCGGAGATGAAGATGACGGCGCTTATTTTGCCGTCCCAGTCGATCAGGGAGTTCTCTAAAAATCCCTTGATCTTCAACTGGCCGGCGGTATGGGTTTTAATTTCTGTCAAACTCTTCATAGTTCTTATTCCTATTCGAAGTGGAAAATCTAATCAATTATGCTTTAATATTTCTTTAATCTTTTCGATTTTGTTTGCAGTTTGTTTGCTAACCTTCTTCAATTCATGTTCCCAAAATCTAAACACAGTCCAATCTAATTTTTTGAGAAAAGCTGTAACTTTTTTATCTCGAACCATGTTGCTTCGTATTTTTCTGTTCCAATAGCTTTTATTACTGCTTGGCAGTCTTAGATGTTTTGAGCAACCGTGCCAAAAACAACCATCTATAAAAACTGCCACTTTATCTTTTTTGAATATAAAATCAGGAGCTCCTTGTATCCTAGAATCTCTTCTCCACCCTTTTAGATGCGAGTTTTTGAGTAATTGTATAAACTTTAACTCAGTTGATTTATTGCCTCTAGATCGAACATGAGACATTATTTTAGAGCGATCTTTTGTAGAAAACGTGTCCATAACTATTTAATTACTTGAATCCAAGAATTATCAAATTTAAGGGTTTTTAATATGGCTTCTCTATTTAGATTGGGCGGTTTCTTTATGCGAATTGCAATCCTTTCTTTTGGAACTTTCTCAACTACTGTGAATTGAGAGCCATGGGGCTGCCATGTAAATAAATGTTCTTTGGTTTTAGAATGAAAACCTTCAAGGTTTTTGTTTTCTTTCCATTCCCAATAGTATTTATCACTAAACTCTTTAGTTTCAAATTCAAATACTGAAAGATCAAGCAAATCATCTGATTTAATTAAAACCACAGTTCTTAAATGTTTAAACGATTTTCTTAAATCTGATACGCGAGTGTTCCAAATAGATAATATCATCTCGCCTAGCTTATTCGGCTCGCAATTAGTAATCTCCCCTTCCCCAAAGGAATATATAGGAGAATTGCGTCCAGATATTAATCGAACAGATTTTGCCTCAAAAGGGTTGTGGTTTTTTACCGTTTTTGCTCCCCAGGCGGTTTGTCCGAAAACAATATCATCAAGTCCTATATTAGAGGGTTTCCAATTAGCATCTATCAATCTAGCAAAGATCTCTTCCCAATCAGACCCTTCAAGCCTAGAAGTACTTCTTGAAGCTATAAAATATATTATTTCTCTCCCTAGATTTAATGCAAAATTAGCTGGAAACTTATCTAAAGGGTAAGGAGACGCATACTTGTCAGCTTTTCTTAATTTTGGAGTTTTCATTTACTTAATTCCATCATAACAGTATGATTGTTTATTTATTTCATAATACTTGTATTCATTATTCGAGTTTGTATTATTAAGTGCTTTCAACACATTTTCGAGAACTGATTGTGCGACAGGGACAGGCAAACTATTGCCAGCCTGTTTCCGTGCTTGTGAGTCATTTCCTACGATAACAATATTATCAGGAATACCTTGTAATCTAAACATTTCTCTTGGCGTTAACCTTCTTTCTCCATTCACCAAAAGATAGTTATACGAAGCCCCTGCCCTTAAAGCGCAAGAATAAGGATAAGCACTTATGTGGCCCGACTTATTTTCATGCCATATTGTTGGCTCATTTGTTGGTTCCATCTGTTTGAGTCTTTTTAATCTTATCGCTTTTGAGGCATAATACTTATCAGATACATCGTTTTCTAGTAATTTAGAAAGTTTCGTCATGGGAATGCCGCCGGTCGGCCATTCAAATGCAATTTTCTTTTTGAATCCAACAATAAAAATACGCTCTCTTTTTTGAGGCAATCCAAAATTAAGAGCGTTAAGAACTTTCTAATCAGCACTGTATCCTAATTCTCTCAGGGTTGACATGATCTTACTTAGGGTTTTTCCTTGATTGTGTTTTTCCAACATTTTTACGTTTTCTAATACAAATGCTTCAGGTTTCTTAGCTTCTAATATCCTAGCTATATCGAAAAATAAGGTTCCTCTCATATCTGAGAAGCCCTTTCTATGACCAATTATGCTAAAAGGTTGGCATGGAAACCCTGCTAAGAGTACATTGTGCCTAGGAATATTATCTGCCTCTATTTTGGTTATGTCTCCCAAAGGCTCTTCTTGGAAATTTGTTTTATAGTGCTTTTGGCAATCAACATCTATATCGCTTGATAGCATGCATTTTGCTGTTATATCCATTTTCTTACAAGCAGTTTCGAAAGCGATACGAAAAGCGCCTATTCCACAAAATAAATCGATAAATTTTACAATCTTATCTCTTTTCATAAGAATGGCCTACACTCCCCTCTCTTTTATAAGCTTTGATATATTACCTACGGATAACTCGTTGAATGATGATTATGCTAAAGAACAATGTTATTCGAAGAATTGCCTGAATTCCTGGCTGGTGGGTACGGTTTTCTTCCAGCGGGCCAGTTCCTGCCCGTCTTTCTCCAATATCGTGGTCGGGAATTCCAGGGCGTCCGCGTAGGCTCCCTGGCTCAGGCCGTCGACGGTATCCAGGTCGAAGTACTGGATCTCCGCCTTACTGCTCAGGCCCCAGTGATTTAAGAAGAAATTGAATTTTTCTTTTGTCGCTTTACAGGCGTCACAAGTGGTTTTACCAAAGATCTTAATTTTGATCACTTTCTTTATTTTCCTCCTTATTCTCTTCCTGGTTATCTTTTTCTTTTTTTAGTTTTTTCAATTCCTGCAGGAATGTATTGATGTCGTTAAAGTTGCGGTAAACGCTGGCGAAACGGATATAGGCGACCTCGTCTACTTCCTTGAGCCGCTTCAGTATCTTCTGCCCGATGGAGGTCGAGGGCACTTCCATGATGTAATAATTATGCAGTTCGTATTCGATCTCGCTGATGATCTTCTCGATCTTGTCGATGCTGATAGGTCTTTTTTCACAGGCTCTTAGCAGTCCCTCGCGCAATTTCTCGCGGCTGAAGGGTTCCCGGCGGTTGTCGCTTTTAATGACCATTAAAGGCACTTCTTCCAGGCGTTCATAGGTGGTGAAGCGCTTCTGGCAGGAGAGGCACTCGCGTCTTCTTCGGATGATCGAAGCTTCTTCAAGCGGGCGGGAATCAATTACCTTGTCTTCAAGTGAGCCGCAAAATGGGCACTTCAAGGGGGATCCTTCTTTCCTGCTCCAGCGAATAAACTATATAGAACCGGAAAACACCATATAAGGGAGTGTTCTATTTTTAACACACTATATCTAGTATTGTCAAGGAAAAAAATATAGTAAAACTAAAGGTCTTTTTGGCCCCACGCGTCCCGTATGATCTTACTGACGATTTCGTAGGAAAAGCCCTGTCTTATAAGGAAATTTTTGGCTTTGGCCATGCCTTTTTCCGGAGTATTTTTCCGGTAGGAGCTTATCTTTTTCACCAGCGCCGCCCGGGCCAGTTTTTCTTCGTCCAGTCCCAGCTTTTCCATGATCCCGGCGGTTACCTGACGGGCCAGGTCGCGCCCTACCCCTTTTTGCCGCAGTTCCTGCTCGATCAATCTCGCTCCGCGGGGCTTGAAACGCAGTCTTTGCCCGGCAAAAGCCGCCGCGAACGCCTCGTCATCCAGGTAGTGCCATTGGCTCAGTTTAGCCAGGGTTTCAATGATCGTGTCTGCGGGATATTTCTTCTGGGCCAGTTTATCTCGCAGCTGCTTTTGGGAATAGCTCTGCCGGCTCAGCAGGTACAGGCAATAATTCATAGCTTTTTTATTCAGATCTGCCATAACTGGACATCTTTAAAAATGAGGTCTTTGAATTCCAGGATCTTCTGCCAGAGCCAGGACCAGATCGTCGCGCAAGTGGCCAGGCTGGACCGCAAGAACAGCCCTAAGTCAATATCTTCCGGCACCATCAGTTTAAGTATCAAAGTAGCCACTATAATATTAAAAAGGATGATCAAAGTCAAGGAAAAAAGTCGACCGGTTTTTTTGATGTCGGATTGGCCCAAACTGAAGGCGTAAACCAGCAGCGCCAGGTGGAAAGAAAAGGTGAACCCGATGGCGAAAATTATGTATAAAAAGAACTGGTCGGCCCGGCCAAAGGCCTTCAGGATGAAGTAGACCACGACCACCAGGAAAGTATACAGCGGGAAGAAATACGGGGCCAGGTTGATCAGGAAATTGGTCTTGGTCAGGACGACGCGGCCGCTGGCGGCGCGCACGGTAAAATCCTTGACCCGGCCGCCGAATATCAGGCACCATAGGGCGTGCGTCAATTCATGGCCGAAGACGTAGGTGCGGATAGGTTTGAAGAAAGCCAGCTGGAAGGCCAGGTAGGTCAGAAACCCCCCGAAAAAACAATATTGGACGCTGCCACTGTTAATGGTGAAAGCGCCCAATTGGGTGAGAAATGAATGGAAGCAGGCTAGTACCGCGGGGATCAGCAATAACCCCAGGATGAATTTTACCAGGCTTTTATTTTTCATCACGTCGCTAAGATTTCTTTTATCTCCACGGCCGCGCGGTTCATTTGTTTGCGCAGGAGATTGAGGTCGCACTTACCCTCATTCTGGCCGATGTCCATGTAGATCTCGAACAGCCGGTTGACCATGGTTTCCTCGATGCGCCCCCACTGGCTCAGCACCGGGTAGTACCGGACCGTTTTCAATATTTCGGTAAAAGCCACGAACCGGGGATTGGTCAGGAAATATTGCGTATGGAAGGCTTTCTTTACCGCCGGTATGGTGCCGCAGGATTTGGCGTAATAAATTTGCGCCTCCACGCCGCTCAGGAACTTCAGGAACTCCCAGGCCTCTTTCTGGTAAAGGGAATTCCTCATGATGCCCAGGGCGCTGCCGCCGGCAAAGGAAAAACTGCCTTTGGGCCCCGCCGGGAAGCCGGTGGCCAGGCAATGCTTGGCGATGTCGATATTGTAGAAAGATTCAGTATAAGCCATGCTGAAGACGTCGATTACGTTGCTGACGCAAATGCTATAGGCACCCTGGAAATACTCGACGCTGAGCTGGGCCGGGTCCAGACCGACGCAATGCACAGGGATCAAACCCTGGGTAAACAGGTTGAAATAGAATTCCAGCCCTTTCAGCGAGGCTTCGCTGTTAATGACCACTTCTTTGGTGTCCTGGTCATAAATATCACCGCCGGCGGCCCACACAAAGGGCATAACGTTATGGACCAGTTCCCCGGTCTTGAGGCCCGCCCCCATGCCCAAGGCCGGTATTTTTTTGCCGCCGACCTCCACGTTGTTGATGATCTTGCTGGATTGCACGAAAGAATCCCAGGTGGCTATATCCTTGATGGTGAGATTGCATTTTTTCAGGGTATCTTCCCGGTAATACATGCCCCGGGCGTCGATGAACCAGGGCAGGGCGCTGATCACCCCGTTATCGGGAGAGATACAGGTTTTGAGAATTGAGCTGTCGAAAGCTTCGGCACCGCCTACTTCCGCGATCCGGTCGTTGAGCTCCAGCAGGTACCCCTGCTGGGCCAGGTACCCGATCCAGGTTGATCCTATTTGCACCACATCCGGGGCGTGCGTGCTGCTTTTGACGCCCAGCAGTTCTTCCCAGACCGTGTTCCAGTTCTTCAGTTCCAGGTTGATCTTTATTTGGGGGTGGTCTTTCTCGAACAAGTCGACGAACAGGGTTACGACATCGTTCATGTAGCTGTTGTTGCTCGAAATAAACCAGACATTCAGGATTATCCTGTCACTCATGATTCCCTTTCCTTCCGCGCGTAATCGATGTTATACATAAGATAAACATACTTGGTTGTGCTTTGTCAACAAAATATTTAGACGGTTATCCGCTATTATTCTTTTTCACCGAATACCTGGGCGCTGAAAGTATAAAGCTCGCAGTCCTGGTTCCTCCAGGAATTGGCAGGCAGGCCGGCCTTTTGGGCGCAGAGCTCGTCCAGGAACTGTTCCCGGCT
>JAQUQP010000086.1 GCA_028716025.1 bacterium
ATGGCGGATGGCGGATGGCGGGAACCATAGGAGAGGTGGGATGTTATAGCTTCTACCCAACTAAAAACCTGGGAGCTTATGGCGATGGTGGTATGCTGGTGACCAATAATAAACAAACGTATCAACGACTTTTACTATTACGCGATTATGGGCGCAAGGACCGTTATGAGTTCGCCATCAAAGGGTATAATAGCCGTTTGGATGAAATCCAGGCAGCTATGTTACGGGTTAAATTAAAGCACCTGGACCAATGGAATAAGGAACGGCAGCAGGTAGCTTGTCTGTATCATCGGGAAATTCAGCGTGAGAATTTGTTTTTACCTCCTAAGAATCCCGGCCGGAACCATGTTTATCATTTGTTCGTGATCAGGACTCCCCAGCGTAAAAAACTGCAGGAGTACCTGTGTAAGCAAGGAATAAGTACGGCCATTCATTATCCGCTACCGATACACCTGCAGGAAGCTTATCGCGATCTGCATTATAAAAAAGGTGATTTCCCGATGGCCGAGCAAGTGGCACAGGAAGTACTCTCTTTACCTATGTTCCCGGAGCTAAAGAGCACTGAGCTCCGGTTGGTTTGCCAAAAATTGAATCATTTAAAAGATAATCAGTAGTAAGTCGGAGGAAAAGTGCAAAAACAAGGTGTCAGGAATATTCTGGCTATTTCCACAACCGGGATCGGGAATCTCATTCTCTATACGCCGGTTTTGCGGGCGTTGCGCAGGGATTTCCCGGAAAGCCATATCGCTCTCCTGGTTGCCAGTAAGACAGCAGCAAGCTTGTTGGAAGGCTGTAAGGAAATTGACGAGATAATTATTATTAATAAAAATAAAATAAATATTTATTATTGGCTGAAAATACTGAGACATATGAGGAAATTACGGTTTGACCTGGTGATCACCTCTTTCCTGGATAAAAGTTTTAAAGTAGCTTTATTTTCCTGGCTGACCGGGGCCCGTTTACGTGTCGGTTATAAAAATAGGGTTTATGGCTGGCTTTATTCTTGCCAGGTCCCGATCATAGAAAAGAAACATGAAATAGAATATAATCTTGATCTGCTCAGGGCTATCAGGCTGACTATCCGGCGGGCCAATGAAAAAGTGCCATTTATCTATACCACTCCCCTGGAAGAAGAATTAGCCAATGATTTTCTACTCAAAAACCATGTATCGCCTAAAGATTTATTGATCGGTGTCCATCCCGGCAGTGGTTTGTCTATCGGCTCTGCTAAACGCTGGCCCAGGGAAAAGTTTGCCCTGCTCTGTGATCATATACTAACCATCCCGAAAGCTAAAGTAATAGTATTTGGCGGACCGGAAGAACGTTATGCCGCGGAAGAGATGGCCAAGTTCATGCGCAAGAAACCGGTAATAATAGCCGGTGATACGGATATCCGGATGACCGCGGCATTGATCAAAAGAAGCGCTTTGTTTGTTTCCAATGATAGCGGCTTGATGCATTTGGCGACAGCGGTTAAAACCCCGGTATTGGCAATTTTCGGACCCACCCTGTGGTGGAAAAATTATCCTTGGGGTAAAAATAATATCGTGCTCAGAAAAGAAATGACTTGTTCTCCTTGTTATAATTACCAGCAAATACAATGTAAAACACTGAAGTGCCTGGAAATGATCAAAGTTGAAGAAGCGTGGCAGAAAGTAAAGGAAATGCTGAAACAGTGAAAAAAAAGATTATCCTGGCCATAGTATTTATCATCTTCGCGTTTTTGCGGATCATCCATCTTCCTGCTGATGCTCCTACGGCTTTAAGCTGGGGGAGAGGACCGTTCACGGATGAAGGATTCTACGCCCATAATGCCAGGAATAAGGTACTATTTGATAGCTGGTCCATGGATGATTATAATTATCACTTCGTCAGCCCGGTCATGGGAGTATTGAATTTTATTGCTTTTAAAACTATGGGAGTAAAATACAGCAGTATTCGCCTGGTCGCTGTTTTTTTTAGTTGTTTGACCATGTTTCTGGTTTTCGTTTTAGTAAAAAGAAAGTATGACGAAGATACCGCCGTATTGAGCGGTTTTTTTATGAGTTTTGCTTATTTCGGTATTATGTATCATCGTCTTTTTATCAGCGAAATACCCATGTTGTTTTTCCTCATGTTTACTCTTTATTTCCTGGATCAGGGAAAAAAAAGAGACTATTTTATGGCCGGTATATGTTTTCTGCTGGCTCTATTGGCTAAATCCCTGGCCTTGCATTTTATAGCGGTAATCGCCTGGATACTATGGCAGCAGAGACAAAATGGGTTCTGGCAAAAAGCAAGGTGGTTTTTTACAGGAGCAATAACGATAGCAGTGGTCTGGCTGGTCTTCCTGGTCTGGCCTGACCCTGAAAAGTTTTTTAGTTTTTACCGGATTTTCGTAGCCAGAATAAGTCCTAAGTATCTACACCAGGTTTACAAAGTCTTTAATGCTGAATATTTTGCGTATGTGCCGGTGTTGACCGCTCTGGCACTGGTGGCCGTGCGCTGGCATCAAAGTTTTGGAGATTTGGAAAAACTGGCCGGGGTCTGGCTGGCTGCCGGTATAGCATTCTTAATGCTGTTTTCCTATACTACGACTGCCTACTACCTGATCCTGTTCATACCTACGGTAATCCTGGTTTGCGGTTTCATATATAAGGTCCGGCATAGGGCATTGGCCCAGAGATCAAGTCCTTTCTGGTTTAACGCGATCTGGCTGTTCTGCGGTTATTTTATTTTCCGGTATATAGTGTTATTTTATTTTCGCGATATATTTTTCCAATCCCTGGCCGCTAAATTAGCGCTGGAAGTAATTACGGTCTTGATCGTAGCCGGGTTATGGCGCTTCAGCAGCCGATTGGCATATTATCAATGGCGCCTGGTAATAACAGGCACGATCGTATTATTCTTGCTAATAGATTTTGCGCCTTATTTGCAATGGGTTGTGGCGCCTCATTATGTAGTACAGGACACTATGCGCGACCTGCAGTCAAAAATACCGCAGGGGACAGTGGCCGGACCCTGGGCTCCCACTCTGTGCCTGGAAACCAGTTTAAGGGAATTCCCTTTTGGGGAAACAGTGGTAAATGCCGGGAGACTCAAGGAAAAAACATCTTTAACCCATCTTCTCCTGGAAAGAAGGGAAGAAGAACTGGGTTTCATCCGGCAAAATTATCCAGCTTTATTAGCGCGCTCGACAATAGTAGCTACTTATTTTGTTGATAATAAAATCATTGATCTATGGAAGCTGGCTCATGATTAAGAATGAAAATATTATTTGCATATCCAGCGCAGACTGGGATAATCCCTACTGGGTAAACCAGCAGCATATTATGTCCCGGTTTTCCCGGCAAAACAAGGTCCTATACATCGAATCTATGGGCCTGCGCCGGCCGGTATTGCAAAGCAAGGACATGAAAAGAATAGGACGCCGGCTGAAACGTTTTTTGCAAGGCCCGATCAAAATTAGCGAGAATCTTTATACTTATTCACCACTCTTATTGCCATTCTACAAGTTTGACTTTATCCGATTGTTAAATCACAAAATCATGTTGGTCACCTTGCGCCGGCTGATAAAACAACTATCCCTGACCAACCCGGTATTATGGTCGTATGTCCCGAATACTGTCAATTTTAAGGGTAAATTAGGGGAAAAATTGCTGGTCTATCATTGTGTTGATGAAATCGCGGCTAATCCTTTGATCCCCGGTAGAGTTATTCTGGATCTGGAAAAGAGAATGCTGGCAACAGCGGATCTTACCTTGGTTACTTCTCCGGAATTGTACGCGGCTAAAAAACCATTGGCCCGGGAGATCCATTATTTGCCCAACGTAGCTGATGTGGAACATGTATTAAGGATCCAGGATCCCAATTTGGAAATTCCGGCAGACTTGGCCGGTATAGGCCATCCTATCCTGGGTTTTATCGGGGCGGTTTCAAATTACAAACTTGATTTTGAATTATTGATGACGATAGCGCGCGCCAAACCGGCGTGGCATATTGTCTTGATCGGCGCAGTGGGTGAAGGGGAAAAAGCCACCGGGATCTCCCAGCTCCAAAAAATACCTAATATCCATATTCTGGGCGGGCGACCCTATGCCAAACTGCCGAATTATTTAAAAGGTTTTGATATTTGCCTTTTACCGAACAAATTGAACGAATATACCCGCAATATGTTCCCAATGAAATTTTTTGAATACCTGGCCAGTGGCCGTCCGGTGGTCAGCACAGCGCTTCCTTCGTTGAAAGAATTTAAGGATTATTTTTACCAGGCTGGCACCCCGGGAGAATTTATCAGGGATGTTGAGATCGCCTTGGCAGAGGAAGCCTCAAATAAGGGGAAAAGAATTGCTTTAGCTAAAAAATACAGCTGGACTAATAGGATGGAAGAAATCTCGCAATTACTGGAAGAAAAACTTCTAATTCAAAACTGATTTTAGGTATTTTATGCGCGGTAATAAACTATTTAAATTCATAGACAACTATGTCGGTAAAACCTTGCTGTTTATTTTTGGCCGGATGTTCAGGCAAAAGATACAACTGGCCTCGATCCGCTATCAACCTGAAAGGATCCTGCTGATCAAGCTTTCAGCCATGGGTGATACGATATTAATGACCCCGGCTATCCGTAACCTGAGGCAAGCCTATCCCAAAGCGGTCATTAAAATGATCGTGACTAAAGTTAACCAGGAGGTACTGGCTGATTGTCCTTATCTTGATGGCCTGATCCTGCTGGACTTGGAAAGGTTAGTAAAAAAACCCTGGCTGAGTTGGCGGTTTATCAGGTCATTAAGAAGAGAGTATTTTGACTTGGCCATTGATTTTGACCAATGGTTGAGGATTTCACCCTTGCTGGCTTTTTTATCCGGAGCCGAACAGAGGATCGGATTCCAGACCCCGAACCAGCATCGTGATCAAACTTATACCAAAAGGGTAGTCCATGATCCTGACAAACATGAAGTGGAATGTTTCCTTGACCTTTTGCGGGTGCTCGATATCCAGATCAATGCTAAAGATCCTGAATTATGGGTACAAAGATCGACAGTGATACAAGTCAATAAAAAGCTGGTTGATTGGGGGCTAATAAAGGGAGAGACCATGATCGGCATCCATCCCGGCTGTGGCCGTCATGGATTCCCCCGGCAATGGCCGGCACAGAACTATATTGAATTGATCAATATATTGCAAAAAGAGCAGCGGGGCAATATCGTTTTGACCGGGGGCTTCCAGGAAAAAGCACTAGTGGCTGGTATTGCCGCTAAACTGGACATCGAACCAGTGGTCGCGGTGGATTTGGATTTAGCAGAAACTATCGCCCTGATCAAGAAGTTTAAAGTCTTGATCTGCGGTAACACAGGCGTAATGCATATTGCCACTGCCGTAAAAACCCCGGTCGTGGCTCTCCATGGTCCGACCGATCCGCGAAAATGGGGGCCTTGGGGTGAAAACCACACCATCCTGACAGCCCATAAAGATTGCAGTCCCTGTCTTTATCTGGGATTTGAATATGCCTGCCATGACTATCAGTGCATGAACAGCATTAGTGTCTCCGAAGTATACCAGGCATTAATAAAATATTTGTAGATTTTTGAAGTTAGTTTTGCTACTATAAGATATTAGTTTACATAATTAGATAAGGAGTCAGCATGACTGGAAGAAAATTACATATTTATTTCAGAATTCTGTCGCTTTTAGGCGATATTATCGTTATAAACTTGGCTTTTTATCTGGCCTACTGGATCAGATTTTATTCCGGCTTAATGGTAACCGATAAGGGGATACCTCCATTAACCCTTTATACGCAGGCTTTTGGTATAATCACTTTGGTTTCCTTGATCGTATTCAAAATTTCTGATCTATATGACCTAAAAGATAATTTTCGCCTCGAAGAATTTCCCCGGATCTTGCAAGCAGTGACTTTAACAGCCGTAGCCGTCATGGCGATAACTTTTCTTTACCGGCAATTTACTTTTTCACGCATCGTGATTTTTTTAGGTTGGTTCCTTAATATCCTGTTGGTTTCTGGCTGGCGGTTTGGTTTTTATCGCCTAAGAAAATATTTGCGGGCCAGGATCCATGATTTTCGCCGGGTACTGATCGTGGGTACAGGCAAACTGGCGCTGGAACTCTATCAAGCTGGCCAGAGCGACGAAAACCAGAATTTTCAGATACTAGGCTTGATCAATTGCGCTGAAGATGAGCGCAAAGATTGGCCGGAATTTAAAGGTGTACGTGTTTATAATGGTATTGATTCTACCATGTCAGCCATAGAAGAATTAAAGATCAATCAAATAGTGATGACGACCTTACCAGAGGCCCGGAGCCAAATGCTGGATATTATCATTGAATGCGAGAGAAGTAACATAGAATTCAAGATTATACCCGACATACTGGAAATAATCACTACCCGTAGCCAAATAGACCAATATCTTGGCTTGCCGGTCCTATCTTTGAAACCAATCCAGCTGTCTGGCTTTAATGTCATTTTCAAAAGAATTTTTGATATATTCTTATCTTTCATGGTGTTGATCATTATTGCCATTCCCTTATTTATAATCGCGCTGTTGATCAAACTGGATTCACCCGGGCCGGTGTTCTATAAACATCAACGGATGGGATATAAAGGCCGGAAATTCAATTTCCTTAAATTTCGCAGCATGGTACAGGACGCCGATGATAAGCTAAAAGAAGTTATCCATATGAACGACCGCCAGGGACCGGTGTTTAAAATGAAAAATGATCCCCGGATCACTAAAATTGGCAAATTCCTCCGGCATTACAGTTTGGATGAATTGCCGCAATTCATCAATGTGCTCAAAGGGGATATGAGTATAGTCGGTCCCCGGCCCCAGGTTCTTTGGGAAGCCGCCCTTTATGATGAATGGGCTAAAAGACGGTTGATGGTATTGCCGGGGATAACCGGATTGTGGCAGGTGAGTGGCCGTTCCAATTTGAGCTTTGAAGAAATGATCAAGCTGGATATTTATTATATCGAGAACTGGTCATTATGGCTGGATATAGTGATTATTTTACAGACTGTGCCGACAGTGCTTTTTGCCAAAGGGGCATATTAAAATACTGTTCATAGTTGATTGTTGATCGTTGATGGAACAAGCAAGAAAGGAAAGCGTTTTTTCTATCAACAATGAACTATCAACTATCAACAAACTCGGAGGTTTTAATTGAAGATTTTAGTGACAGGCGGGGCGGGATTCATTGGTTCAAATATCGCAGATGCTTTTATCGCTGCCGGACATAAGGTAGTCATAATAGATAATTTATCGTCAGGCAAATTGCGTAATGTTAATAAAAAAGCGAAATTTTATCAGGTTGATATCAGGGATATCGGAAAAGTCAATGATGTCTTTAAGCGGGAAAGATTTGATGTGGTCAATCACCATGCCGCCCAAATTGACGTCCGTAAATCCGTGCTGGATCCTGTTTTTGACGCGCAGGTGAATATTCTCGGGACCCTTAACCGGCTGGAGAATTGCGTTAAATACAAAGTAAAAAAATTTATCTTTGCCTCCAGCGGCGGGGTAATGTATGGCGAATGCGGGAAAAACCCACCTACGGAAAATATACCAGCCAAGCCACTCTCACCCTA
>JAQUQP010000087.1 GCA_028716025.1 bacterium
GAGATCATTAGAAAAACATTTGATTTCAAAACTATTACGATAAAAACAAAAGTTCTAAATATAGTCGAAGAAGTAGCTAAAACCATCAATATTGCCGAAGCTGATATTATTGTTTCTGGCGGACGCGGTATGGGCGGACCAGAAAATTTCAAACTCGTTGAAGAACTGGCTCAGGTACTAGGAGGGGCGGTCGGTTCCAGCCGGGCAGCAGTTGATGCTGGGTGGATGCCATATTCCCACCAGGTAGGCCAAACCGGACGTACAGTGTGCCCTAAGTTATATATCGCTTGCGGCATTAGCGGGGCTATCCAGCATTTAGTGGGTATGCAGTCTTCTGACATGATTATTGCTATTAATAAAGACCCTCAGGCTCCGATCTTCAAAGTAGCTACCTTTGGCATAGAAGGAGATGTTTTACAGGTATTGCCGGCATTAACCAAGCAATTTAAAAAAGTTCTCGGAGGGGACTATTAAATGTATTTTAAGAAAATGGAATTGTTTGGCTTTAAAAGCTTCGCCGAAAAAACAGAGTTAATGCTTGAACCCGGAGTAACTGCCATAGTCGGTCCTAATGGCTGTGGTAAGACCAATATTTCAGACGCTATACGCTGGGTCCTTGGTGAACAGAGTGCCAAACAGTTGCGCGGCGGGAAAATGGAAGATGTGATCTTTAATGGCTCTCGGACCAGGCAACCAATGGGCATGGCTGAGGTTTCCCTGACGATGGATAATTCTCAGAATGTTTTACCGGTTGATTATAGCGAAATAAACGTTACTCGCAGGTTGTTCCGCAGCGGGGAGAGTGAATATCTTTTAAATAAGGTCCCATGCCGTCACAAAGATATAATTGAGCTGTTTATGGATACCGGCGTAGGAACAGACGCTTATTCAACTTTGGAGAATAAGCAGATCGAAATGATCCTTAATTCTAAGCCCGAAGACCGGAGATTTTTGTTCGAGGAAGCCGCCGGAGTGATGAAATATAAAGTGCGCAAGAATGAAGCTTTGCATAAACTGGAACAAACCGCACAGAATCTGCTGCGCTTGGGGGATGTCATTAATGAAGTGAAGTCGCGCATTAGTTCTTTGGATTACCAGGCTCGTAAAGCCCGGCAATTCCAGAAGTACCAGGAAGAGCTTAAAACTATGGAATTAAACAGTCTGTACTATTCCTGGAACTCACTTAAGAATGATGCTGATGGATTAGAAACCCTGGAACTGCAGTTTACCCAGGGTGCGGAAAAGATCAATAGTGAGATCGCTACGTGTGAAGGAAAGGTAGCCGAAATCAAGCTAGCCTTAACTTCATTAGATGAGCAGATCGTAGCTGCCCAGCAAAAAGCTTTTGGTATAGATTCGCAAATAGCCCGGCTGGAAGATAAGGTCTTCGGCTCCCAGGAAAGAAAGAAAGAATTAGAACAGAAGCTAATAGAACTTTCGCAGGAAAAATGGGAACTCGAAGAGAAATTTAATAACCTGGCAGATGAACAGAAAAAAACAAACAAGGAAAAAGAAGAGTTAACGACCAGACTGCAGGAATTGGAAAAAACTTTTCAGGCACAAAATTCCCAGTACGAGAGCAATCGTTTATCGCTGAATGAACAGGTCAAGGCTTTAGATGAAGAAAAAGCCGGTTATATAGACTTGTTAAATAAATTGGCGCAGATTAAAAATACGCTTACCAGTATTACCAGCGAAAGGAAGAACGCGCAGGGATTAAAGGATAAACTTAATCAACAGGTCATAACCATCAATTCTCAGGTCGCTGATTTGAATAATACCACTCAGGAATTGGCAGTGCAATGCCAGGATCAAAACCAGATTTATCACCAGCTGGTTCAGGAAAATAAGCTACTGGAAGAAACTAGGCAAAAACAGAAGGAAGAACTAGCTATCCTGGATCGGCAGTTTGATGAAGCAAGAAATGAATTTAACCTGAAAAATTCCTTGTTGGCATCCCTGATCGAATTGAAAGAAAGTTTTGCCGGGTATGAAGAGGGTGTGAAACAAATATTGTCACAGCGCCCAGTCGGAGTATTGGGCTCTATCCCGGAAATGATTCAGATCTCCCATGAAGAATACGCTCCTTTAATAGAAATGGCTTTAGCAGAAAAACTACAATATGTGTTATGTGAGAACGATCAATCAGCGGCTGGTGTGATAGTCGCGACCAAGACAGGAGAATCAGCCAGGGTAACTACTGTATCCCTGGAAAATTTCCAAGCTTCGTATAGTCAACCCGAATCCCGGCCAATACCAGGACAGGAAGGGGTAATAGACCGGGCCAGTTCATATGTCAAGGTAAAGGAACAGTATTCAGCCTTAATTGAGTACCTCCTAGGGAGTACGTACATTGTGCAGGATCAGGAATCAGCCCGGATAATTATGAGCAAATATCATAATATTAAAGCTATTACCGTAAAAGGTGAGCTATTTACCCATCCTGCGATCATAAGCGTAGGGGGTAAAAATTCAAGCGGGTTATTAGAGCGGGAAATCAGGATAAAACATCTGCAGGAAGAGAAAATATTACTGGAAACAGCAGTGCAAAGACTGGCTGGCCAGAAAGAACAACAAACCGGTAGCTTGGCTGATATTGATGTACGGCTAAAATCATTGGCCGGTGAAATACAGTCCAAACTACTTAAGTTAGGAGCCTTACAAAAAGACAATGAACAAGCTAATACGCGTTTAAAAGAACTGCAACAAGAACTAGATATTTTCCGGGCAGAAGAAAAATCACTGGATAAGCACCTGATGGAGCACCAGGAATTAATAGAAAAAGTGAACCGGGAGTACCAGACTAGCGATGAAGAAGAGAAACAAGCTAAACTGCGCCTGGGAGAACGGGAACAAAGCTTGTCAATTCTAAATGCGCAAACTGCCAAACTGCAGGGTGATTTGACCACTTTAAAAGTGGATTTGGCGGCCAGCAAGGGAAAAAGCGAAAATCTGTGTGTCTTGATGGAGAGATTCAGCGAAAATGAAAAGGACCTAAAAAATGAAATTGAAAAAACAAAAGCTGAGCACGCCTTTATCGAAAAACAAATAAGCGAATTGGACCAGACAAAAACTGAAGTAGAAGAAAATATCAATAAAATGTTGCTGGATAAAAAAGACGCGGATCAAGTACTGGAAAAAATGCGGATGCAAAAGCAGGATATGATCGTAGGTTTGCGGGCGCAAGAAGCTAAAATCGACACCTGGAAGCAGGAGACAGACAGGCTGCAACAAAAAAAGCATGAACAGGAAATTAAAAGAGTGCACATTGATACGCAGCGGGAACAAATAAGCCGGTCCCTGTCGGAAAAATACAATGTAGCTATTGAAAACGCCAGCCTGCCTCAAAATCTGCCTCTTCCGGATGAAGAAGAGATCGCTAAAACCCGGAAAAAAATTGATTCCCTGGGACCAGTAAATCTGGTCGCCATTGATGAATATGAACAACTACAGGAAAGATATAATTTCCTTTTAAAACAGCAGGAGGATATGATCCGGGCCCAGGAAGATATACATAAAGTGATCAGTAAGATCAACCAGACTTCCAGGGAATATTTTGAAACCACCTTCAAACAAGTACAACAAAACTTTTCTTTGCTGTTCAAACAACTCTTTGAAGGGGGAGAAGCGGAAATGGTCCTGACCAATCCGGAAGACCTTCTGGAAACGGGGATCGATATTAATGTCCAACCGCCTGGGAAAAAGTTGACCAATATAACCTTGCTTTCCGGGGGAGAAAAAGCTTTGACCGCTATTGCCATCCTTTTCGCCATATTTATGGTAAAGCCCAGTCCGTTCTGTGTGCTGGACGAAATTGACGCGCCGCTGGATGACTCTAATTTGAACCGGTTTAACCGTATGCTCTTGGAATTCTCTGAAAAAACCCAGTTTATCATGATTACCCATAATAAGAAGAGTATGGAGATGGCTAACGTATTATATGGCGTGACCATGGAAGAATTCGGCATTTCGAAGTTGGTATCAGTTAAATTCAGAAGCGCTGTGCCAGCATAATTACAGTGATGATGAATAAAAAAGTAAATATACTAGGCTTCCAGATAGACAATATACAGATGCCTGAAACTATCACCAGGATCAAAGGTTATATTCAGAGCAGGACACCGCATCAAATAATTACCGCGAATTCATTAATGTTGCGCACGGCTTATGATAATAAGCGGCTAAAAGAAGTATTTGCCAAGTCTGACTTGATAGTTCCAGACAGCATTGGGATGATCCTGGCTGGCAAGATAATAGGACAACCTTTACAGGAAAGAGTCCCCGGCATTGATCTAATGTACCAGTTGTTTGCTCTTTGCCAGAAAGAAAACTTCTCAATATATTTACTGGGTGCCAAGCCGGGAGTATCGTCTCAAGCGGCAGAACAGGTTCGTCGGCAATTCCCTGGAATAAGGATCTCCGGCGCTCATCACGGATATTTTGATGAAAGGGAAGAGTCCCAGCTGATCGCGGAAATAAATAAAATAAAGCCGGATATATTATTCGTCGGTTTTAATATTCCCCGTCAAGAACTTTGGATAGCTGAACATTTGTCCGACTTGGCGGTGCCAGCGGTGATTGGGATTGGCGGAAGTCTTGATGTGATCAGCGGCCGGATAAAAAGAGCGCCTACAGGCATGCAACAAGCGGGACTAGAATGGCTCTGGCGGACAATAGTAGAACCATGGCGGATAAAGCGCATTATTTTATTACCTGGTTTCCTGTGGAAAGTATACCAGCAAAAATTGCAGGGTAAGGGACGATGAATCCTATTAGACCTCAAAATAAATGCGCGATTAGAATATCAGACAGATTGGCAGAGAAATAATCAAAATCTATATATTAATATAGTGTTGTAGAGGTCTAGCCGGGTGAAAATAGGGGTAATAGCTGATATTCATAGTAACCTTACTGCTCTTAATGAAGTATTACAGGATTTGGCTGTGGAACAAGTTGAAGGCTACCTGGTCTTGGGAGATCTGGTAGGGTATGGGCCGTATCCTAATGAATGCATAGAGTTGTTGCAAAAACTTCCGAATACTGATATCATTGTGGGGAACCATGATTGGGCGGCTATAGAGCTTGAAGATATCTCCCTTTTTAATGAAGAAGCCAGGCAAGCTATTCTTTGGACTAGGTCAGTAATTACCCCAGCGGCAGCTGAATATCTTGGTTCACTGGAATATATTATCAGTAAGGGCCAGTATATGCTGGTGCATGGAAGTCCCAGAGATCCTCTGGATGAATATCTTATTAATATTGATAGATTTGATAAAAATATTTCTTTCTTGAAAGCCGATATTTGTTTTATCGGACATAGCCATTTACCGTTATATTTTAATAGACAAAAAGAGAATGGAAACTCCGAAATGCGGGCTCTTAAAGATCAAGAAGTATTAACCCTGGCCCCCGGCATAATTCATGTTATCAATCCCGGGTCGGTAGGGCAACCGCGTGATCGTGATCCCAGAGCCAGCTATGGCATCTTTGATACTCAGAATATGACTTTTATCCAGAAACGAAGAGCCTATAATATAGCTGAGGTACAAACCAAAATGACTGAGCAGCTTTTGCCAAAATCTTTAGTTGATCGATTAACTGAAGGGGTATAAACACTCATGATTAAAATTAAGCCGGGCTATATTTTAGATAATAAGTACGAGATCAAAAAAACAGTTGCCAAAGGCGCAATGGGAGCTGTTTTTAAAGCGGAAACAACAGATACCAAACAAATGGTCGCTATTAAAGTTCCTTTACCTGGATTTGATCAGGAATTATCCAGCATGCAACGCTTCCAGCAGGCTGAGAAGATTCAGTTTTTCCTTAATCACCCAAACATTGTCAAAGCCTACAAACCAGACTATCAAAAAAGTTTTCCCTATGTGATCATGGAGTATGTTGACGGTCCTTCCCTGGAATATTTGATGAACCAGAGCCGGCGCCTGACTATAGAAGATGCCACTAATTATACAATCCAAATGTGTAACGCTTTAGATTATCTAAGGCAGAAGAACGTAATTCATCATGATATTAAACCGTCCAATATTGTCATAGATATGCAAAAGCAATTAAAATTGACCGATTTCGGCATATCTTTTTGTCAGGGAATGGAAGCCGAGATCTGGGCTAGCCTGGTTAGTATAGGCGGAACGCTGGCCTATATGGCTCCGGAAAAGATCCGGGACCACGCGCTTAATGATTATCGCAGTGATATTTATTCCCTGGGTGTGCTAATGTACCATATGTTTACAGGTAAGATGCCTTTTAGCGGTACGACCGAAGAAGTGATCGGTGCGCAGATCACTCAGAATTTTATAAGTCCTAGCGTGCTTAATCCCTCTATTCCTCCGGCTATTGAACGGATTATTTTAAAAGCCATGTCGCCAACTCCTAATGAACGTTACCAGGATGTAACGATCATTAAGAATGATCTGGAAAAAGCAGTCTCCATGTCTTCCCGGAAAACCAAATCCATTAAAATGACCCTAATACCGGAGATTGGGATACCGATCTGGATTTTGTATATGATCCTGGGAATTATTATTCTGGCTGCTGTTGTTATGATCGTTTATGTTAATTTACATCAATAAAGTGTTGACTTTGTCATAATATTATGATATTATGTAGTTAATTCAGGGTAAGGTGAAATTCCTTAACCGGTGGTTAAAGCCCACGAGGTCCGATGTACATCGGACCAGACCTTGTGAGATTCAAGGGCCGACGGTAGCGAGGTTGATTAAACCTCTGATAGTCCGGATGAAAGAAGTAATATTGTTTTATTTGGTACCCTGAGGATATTGCTCAGGGTATTTTTATTTAAGGACTCCGCCAGTGGCGGACAGGGATTACGCAGATGAAAAAGCATGAAAAATATATGAAGTTGGCTTTGCAGCTGGCTGAAAAGGGGAAAGGAAAAGTATTCCCTAATCCAATGGTCGGGGCGGTGCTGGTAAAAAACGGGAAAATTATCAGCCAGGGCTATCACCGCTATTTTGGCGGTGCGCATGCCGAAGTGGAAGCTATCAATAATGCCACGCAACCAGTAGCAGGAGCTGATCTTTATGTCGCTCTGGAACCATGTGCTCACTACGGCAAAACGCCTCCTTGTACGGAGGCTATTATCAAGGCAGGTATTAAAAACGTATACATAGCTATGCTGGACCCTAATCCCCTTGTGGCAGGTAAAGGAATTAAAAAGTTACGTCAGCATCATATACCGGTAATTGCCGGGATCACCACGGAAAAGGCAGCCTTACTGAACCGGGAATATATCCATTATATTAAACACAAAAGGCCTTATGTAATTATGAAGTGGGCTATGAGCCTAGATGGCAAGATCGCTACCAGGACAGGCGACTCTAAATGGATATCCAATGAGCAAGCCAGAAAATACGCGCATTCCTTAAGAGCTAATGTCGAAGCCATTATTATAGGTATTAACACTGTATTAAAAGATGATCCAAGCCTGACGGTACGCGGAATTACCGGAGCCAAAAATCCAGTTAGGATTATTCTTGACCATCATTTGCGCATTCCACTGGAGTCAAG
>JAQUQP010000088.1 GCA_028716025.1 bacterium
ATATCCTTAAGTATCTTATTTAAGGCGTGTCCCAGGTGGATATGGCCGTTAGCATAAGGCGGCCCGTCATGCAATATGAATTTCGGCTTACCCTGGGCCTGTTGGCGGGTTTGGTGGTAGAGCTTTGTTTCTTCCCAGGTTTTCAATATTTCCGGCTCGCGCCTGGGCAGGTCTGCTTTCATGGGGAAATCTGTGGCTGGTAAATTTACTGTTTTCGAATAATCCAAGTTATTATTCCTTTTATGATATTTTTTTTACTCTTTTCAAGTTCGCCGTATAGGGCTTTCTGATAATCCCCTTTTCAGTAATGATCGCGGTGATGTATTTATGGGGAGTAATGTCAAAAGCCGGATTTTTTACGCTGATCCCTGCCGGGGCGATCCTTTTGCCGGCGATCATGGTAACTTCATCAGCGGAACGTTCTTCAATCACTATTTCTTGACCGGTTTTTTTACGCAGGTCAATAGTCGACAAAGGTGCCGCGATATAGAAAGGTATATGGTTCTCTTTGGCTAGTACAGCCAAGGTATATGTGCCTATCTTATTGGCTGTATCGCCATTAGCCGCGACCCGGTCAGCTCCGGTGATAATACAATCAACTTCGCCGCGGGAAATAAAATGCCCGGCCATATTATCACTGATCAACCGGAACGGGATATTTTCTTCTTTCAATTCCCAAGCCGTAAGACGCGCGCCTTGCAGGTAAGGCCTGGTTTCATCAACCCACACTGTTATTTTTTTACCGCGTTTATGCGCTTCACGTATCACTCCCAGTGCAGTGCCATAACCGGCAGTAGCCAGGGCTCCCGCATTACAATGGGTAAGGATGCACGCATTTTGGGGGATCAATTTCTCTCCTTGAACCGCCATTTTCTTGTTAATGATCACATCTTCATCCAAGATTTGCTGCGCCTTAGTCTCCAGCAATGTATTAATCTTATTTATATCGTTGGATTTAATCTTTTCCAGGTAATCAAGCATTTGGCGTATAGCCCAGGCCAGGTTAACTGCGGTAGGCCTGGCACCGGCTAATTCATTTGCCGCTTTGTGGATCCGGGATATAAATAACTTTTTGTCCCTGGTATTTTGTTTTCCTGCTGCCAAGGCGATCCCAAAAGCCGCGGCCACGCCGATGGCCGGAGCGCCCCGTATATTCATCTTCTTGATCACCTGGGACACCTGCTGCCAATCGCGACAGGCAATATATTTTTTATAGTGTGGCAATTGCAGCTGGTCCAGCACATATAAAACATGATTCTTATAATACAGCGTTTGTACACGCACTAATATTCTCTCCGATTTAAATCCGCAGAATCTTCTTCTGAAATTCGCGTAATCAAAATATCCTTTTTAGGATGTTTAAAAATAATAAGCTATACCGGCTGTTATAAAATAATACCCGGCAGATATTTTATCATCAACGTCATTGAAATCGTCTTCATTAGGCGGATCGGCATATGAAGTTTGATGTTGCGTACCGTCTGTATTGAATTTCTGGTACTGGCCGGCGAATTGCAAAGACCATTGGCTGGTAAAATGCCATTCCGCATCACTCTTAAAGATATAGGCAGAACCATGTGCCTCCCCTTCGCTCAGCTTTTTTCTCTGGATATGGTCATCCCGGTCGCTGGCTTTAGCCCAAGGGGAATAACCGAATCCGGCGTTAAAAGTAATATCTTTAATATCCCCGCTGATCAAACCCACGCCCAGGTAAATAGCTTCATATCGAACATAATAATCCAGGGTCTTGCTGCTGACTGATAAAGTCGCAAAAGAACTATATGGGCCATAACCTACTTGCACCGTATTAAAGAGGCGATACTTGTATTTTTGCACCAGGTAGCCGGCCAAGGGACCAAAACTGATCAACTGGTCAGGGTATAAATTATAGTAATAATCAAAAGCAAATAGTTCGGCTTTTAGCTCAGCGTCAGATTCAGAATAAATATCAAGACCATCGTGAACGCCATCATCGAACCAGTCTGAATCTTTCATTTTCCCGGCAGCCGAGCTGGTATTAGTAAGATAAGTAAACGTCAACCTGGCTGTCTCATTCCTATCGCCGGATTTGCTTTTATACCCTAATATGCCTTTAACCCCCCAGACCGGCACATCCAGAGGAAATTCCAGTTCACTGGCACCTCCGTTAAAATTAATGTGATATTTGGTATAGCCTTGCAGGAATCCGGAATGCAAAGCTAAAACCCTGGTAGTATACAAAGGCATCGCCTGGCTTTGCCAATCAGAATCCAACTCCTCAGACCAGCATACAATAGATTCCAAGAGAACCAATACACAGACTAATAATCCTATTGCTCTTCCGCATTTATTCATTCTACCTGCCTAATTCTTTAGCCCGGCGTTTCGCTTTCTGGATAGCTTCTATGAGGACCGCAGAAAAATGATGCTGTTTCATGTGTTTCAACGCTGCCTCGGTCGTACCACCTGGAGACGTGACCCGGTCCCGTAATATCGCCGGCGCATCCTTTCCTTCAATGACCATTTTAGCTGAACCAAAAACTGTTTGTTTTACCAGTTCTTCGCTGACATCCTTGGATAAACCGGCTTTCATCGCCGCTTTGATCATATCTTCCATAACTTCAAATATGTATGCCGGCCCGCTACCCGAAACAGCGGTGACCGCATTCATTAAAGGTTCAGGCACAACAACAGTCTTGCCGATGCTGCGGAACACTTTTTCAGTTAAAGCGAGATGTTGTCTTTTGGCAAATTTACCTTTACAAATGGCAGACATGCCTGTAGCCACGATCACTGCTAGATTTGGCATAACCCGGACCACCGGCGCGTGGCCAAGATAATATTCTATGTGCCCGGTGGAAATGCCCGCGGCCACCGAGATCACTATTTTTTTTGTACCTACTACTTTACCGATCTTCTGCAAGATCCGGTCAAAATCCTTCGGCTTTACCGCCAGGATAATAATATCCACTTTTTTAACCAGTTCATTGCTGGGGCAGATACTTTTTACTTTTATCTCTTTCCTTAATTGCGCTACCTTTTTCTTATCTTTGTCACAAATAAACACATTTTGCTTTTTAAACAGCTTTCTATTGACCAGTCCTTTGGCAATAGTAGCACCCATATTGCCACAGCCGATTATCCCTATTTTTTTGTTGATCATTTTTTACCTCTTATCTACATTCTAAGTAGTATGAATTTCCATTACGCGGATTCTAAATACGGATTTCGCGGATATTTTATCTATGGCCAAAAATTGCTGTCCCGATACGCAGCAATGTCGCCCCCTCAGCGATAGCAATTTCAAAGTCCTGGGACATACCCATGGAAAGATGTTTCATGGTCACATTCGGTATTTGGCTGCCAGCGATCTTATCTCTCAATTCCCTTAATCCCCTGAACACGGCCCGGATCCGGTCTTTATCATCAGTGAACGGGGCCATGGTCATCAGTCCTTCAACCTGCAAATTATTCCTGGCACTGGCTGATTTTATCAAATCAATCGCCTGCTCCGGCGCACAACCGAACTTACTTTCCTCTCCAGAAATATTTACTTCTATCAGGATCCGCTGTTTTTTGCCTATTCTTCCTGCCTCTCGGTCTATGGCCTCAACGAGTTCCAGTGAATCTACCGAGTGTATCATTTCAAATAGCTGTATAGCTATTTTTACTTTATTAGATTGTAAATGCCCGATCAAATGCCAACGCGTGTCCTTTTCTAACTGCGCTCTTTTGGCAGCGGCCTCTTGTACTTTATTCTCGCCAATATCGTTCACCCCTGTCGCCAGAGCTTCCTTGATCAATTCGGGAGGAACTGTCTTGGTTACCGCAATCATGGTAATTTCCGCTAGATTCCGGCCATTAGCAGCTGCCTGCTGGGAAATTATCGACCGCACCTTATTCACGTTCTCATAAATTGCACTCATAATAAATTTTAATTATAGCAAAAAAAGGCTATTTTAGCAATAGAAAAGATAAAAGGCGGCCGGCTTTTTTCCCTTGGCGGCGATAGGAATAGCACTGCCGTGAAGTATAAGTACAAGTTAATGTTGTTTCTATGGAGCGTGCTGGCACCCCCGCTTGTATCAGTTGTTCCCTTACTAAGCCAGCCAGGTCAGCCTGAATATTATCGTTTGCCTTCAAGCCCAGTTTTCCGGCTGTTTCAACGTCTATTTCATAATTCCTGGAAGAGATATGCGGACCAATACCGGCGATAATATCTGCCGCCCGGGAATGGTACGATTTTTGCATTTTCTTGATCACGGCGGGCACTATCTTTCTAGCTATGCCCCGCCAACCGGCGTGTATCAGTCCGATAACATGCTGGCGGCGGTCATAGATAAAGACCGGCAGACAATCAGCAGTAAGTATACCAATCAATAAACCTCGTTTTTCAGTTATTAAGGCGTCGAAACCAGAAAAATATGACAATCCAATTTTGGGTTTCGCCCGGACAATTTTGATCCGGCTACCATGTACCTGTCTGACCAATAACAGCGGGGTTGAGTCATAGCCCAGTCGATGCTTAAGTTTTTTTATGTTCTTTCTTACCTGCCTTTGGTTACGGCCATGGAAAAAATTAAAATCCCCCAGGGAAACTTTAGTTGTTCCCTGGAGGATATTATGGATCTTGGAAAAACGCGGTAAAACAAATGTCGCCTGCTTCATTTTTCCTTGCCCAGGCTCATATCACTGCCGGAATATATACCCCTGATATTTAGCATCAACTCTTCAGGATTGGAGGCGCTGGATAAGGCTTCTTCCAGAGATACTTTACCGCCTTTATATAAAGCGACTAAGGCCTGGTTAAATGACTGCATGCCGTAGTATCCGCCTTCCTGGATGGCTTTGCGCAGGTCACCGAGATTGTTCTCTTCTATCAGTTTCTTAACATAAGGAGTAGCGATCAAGATTTCCACTGCCGGTACCAGTCCAGGCTGGTCGATCCTGGGCAATAACCGCTGGGAGATGACTCCCTGCAAAGTATTGGCCATCTGTAAACGTATCTGGGTTTGCTGGTAAGGCGGGAATAAGTCAATAATACGGGAAATGGTCTGTACCGCGTCGATAGTATGCAAAGTGCTCAGTACTAAATGACCGAGTTGGGCCGCGGTCAGGGCGGAAGCCATTGTTTCCAGGTCACGCATTTCCCCGATCAGGACCACATTTGGGTCCTGTCTCATTACGTGACGCAAGGCGGTGACAAAGTTGCGGGTATCTAATCCCACTTCCCTTTGGCTCAAAATGCTTAATTTATCCTTATGTAAAAACTCGATCGGGTCTTCGATCGTGATAATATGCGCCTTACGAGTGGTATTAATATGATCTACCATAGCCGCCAAAGTAGTGGACTTACCGCTGCCAGTAGTACCGGTGACGAGTACCAAACCCCGTGGCTTTTCCGCGAGTGTGGCAATGATAGGAGGCAAATTTAATTCTTCATAACTGAGGATCTGGATCGGCACCATTCTTAACGCCATACTGACCGTACCGCGCTGAAAAAATACGTTCAGTCTGAACCTGGCCAAGCCACTGACACTATAGGCCATATCCAGCTCATGATCATGCTTAAACATTTGTTTCTGTTCTTCATTCATGATCCCCATGGCTAATCTTTCTATATCCTCTTTAGTCATCGGATCATATTCTGTATGTACCAATTCCTCATTAATCCGCAAGATCGGATGCAAACCTACCCGCAAATGCAGGTCACTGGCTTTTCTCTCCACCATATGTCTAAGCAGGTCATCAAGATTTTCAAGCTTCACTTTCAGATTCCTCCCTTATGCCCTTTTGCTTGCGTATAAAAGCAGGGACATTAATATCACCCTTGTTAAATCCTTTATCCCGGGGATCCGGAACTGAAGAATCTTCATCTTCTTCCATTGGCAATGGCAGAGGCCGCTGTTTTTCCTGACCGAAACCTTGCGTATAATGATGACGGACGGATTCTTTGTGCGGGGAAAATCCGGTGGCAATGACCGTGACCTTTAGCTCTTCCTGTAATTTGTCGTCAAACACAGCCCCGAAAATCACGTTGGCATCAGAGGAAATATAATTATGCATGACCGTCATGATCTGCTCAGTTTCGTACATGGTCAGGTTCAATCCGCCGGTAATATTAACCAATACTTTATTAGCGCCATTAATGCTCACGTCTTCTAGAAGCGGTGAAGTGACTGCTTTTTCCGCGGCAATGCGAGCCCGATTCTGGCCGCTGGCTAAGCCGGCGCCCATCAAAGCATTACCCGAGCTCTGCATAATAGTGCGAACATCGGCAAAATCCACGTTAACTACCCCGTGTTGGGTAATAATATCGCTGATACTTTGTACGGCCCGTTGCAACACTTCATCAACTTTCTTAAAAGTATCCAGTAAAGACGTGTTTTTATCGATCACCGAAAATAATTTTTGGTTAGGAATCACCAGAAGAGTATCAACTTTGCTCCTGAGTTCATTTAGCCCTTCTTCCGCCTGTTTGGCCCTGACCTTGCCCTCAAACATAAATGGTTTAGTGACTACTCCTACGGTCAACGCGCCGATACTTTTAGCTATTTCCGCCACTACCGGCGCTCCGCCCGTGCCTGTACCGCCGCCAAATCCGGCGGTCACGAACACCATGTCTGCCCCGCGCAGGGTTTCCTTGATCAGGGCTTTCGATTCTTCAGCTGCTTTCTTGCCAATACTTGGATCTCCACCCACACCCAGACCCCTGGTCGCTCTCTCTCCCAGTTGCAGCCGTTGCGGCGCCAATGAATATTTCAAAGCTTGCGCGTCAGTATTGGCAGCGATAAAATCAACGCCTTTAATATTAGCCATGACCATCCGGTTAACTGCGTTTCCACCGCCGCCACCAACTCCAATTACTTTTATATTAGCCGATTGAGCAAATGTTTCGCGAAATTTCAATGAAGACACGAAATACTCCTTTTATTTAAAAATCAAAAATATAATATCAAATCCACGAACCAAAAATCAAATATGTAAATCTTCTACCTTAATTTTGATTTTTAATTTTTAATATTTGATTTTTATTCAAAATATGTCTTCCAGCCAATGTTTCCAGCGTTCAATAGGTTCAAATAGTTTGGTTTTTCCCTTTTTATAATATCTTCCGCTCTCCATGGCTTCCTGCAAAGAAAGCTGGACTAGTCCCATACTTAAAGCCAAACCGGAATTATCTGATTGGGTTGATAAACCAATCATTTCTTGCGGAGCCCCTATCCTGGTAGGCATGCCAAATACCTGTTCAGCGAATTGTTCCAGCCCTCTTAATTGGGACCCCCCGCCTGTAAGGATCAAGCCACTGGGAATAAGTTCGGCTAAATTGCTTTTTTGGATCTCCTTGTTGATAATATTCAGTATCTCTTCCATCCTCGGTTCAATCATTTCCACTAATGCTTCCACTGGTACTTTACGGGCTTCCCTGCGGCCGATACCGGTGACAGATATTTCACCGGCATTGGTTATCAAGTCTCTTTTGGCCCAGCCATATTGT
>JAQUQP010000089.1 GCA_028716025.1 bacterium
ATTTTTACTGCCGGTATAGGAGAAAATGCTGACCAGATACGCGAACTTACCTGCTCTGGCCTGGAGTCTATCGGGATAAAACTTGACCTGGCTAAGAATAAGAACGCTAATGGCACAGAATCCCTGATCTCCACGAAATCATCGAAAATGGATGTTTTTGTGATCCCTACCAATGAAGAGCTAATCATCGCGCGTGACACAAAAAAGATCGTCGACACTATGAATAAAACAAATAAAGATAAAACGGAGTAGGAATGTATAAGATCTTAACTAAACGTGAACTGGCGCCAAACGTAAAATTCATTGAAGTGGCAGCCAAGGATATAGCGGCTAAAGTCCAACCGGGACAGTTCGTGATCCTACGCCTGGCTGAACCTGGCGAAAGAATTCCTTTGACCGTAGCTGATTTTAACCGGGACAAAGGAACGATCAGTATTATTTTCCAGGAGATCGGCAAAACTACTAAAGAACTTGGACTGTTAAAAGAAGGGGACAGCATAACCAATGTAGTTGGCCCCCTGGGACAACCGACCCATATTGCTAAAGTCGGAACCGTTGTATGCGTCGGCGGCGGGGTTGGGACCGCGTCCATGTATCCGATCACCAGGGCTTTTAAAGAAGCCGGCAATAAAGTGATCACGATCATCGGTGGCCGCAGTAAGGATTATATTATCTGGGAGAAAGAGATCGGGGCGATAAGCGATATTCTAATAGTGACGACGGATGACGGGTCATACGGGGAAAAGGGACTGGTAACCAAACCGCTGGAAGAAATGATCAGGAAAAATGAAAAAATTGACCAGGTTATCGCGATCGGTCCGGTGATCATGATGAAAGCAGTGAGTCATTTGACCAAAGGCTGCGGCATTAAAACAATGGTCAGCCTTAATCCGATCATGCTTGACGGTACGGGTATGTGCGGCGTATGCCGCGTGGAAGTGAACAATGAAACTAAATTTGCCTGTTTCCATGGCCCGGATTTTGACGGACACCTGGTGAATTTCGATCTTTTAATGCATCGTTTAAAAACTTATCCCAATGAAGAAAAAATATCCTTGGAGAAATGTGAGCGCTGCCGCTGATGACTATGATCAACCCTAAACAGACACCTATGTTAAAGCAAGATCCCAAGGTACGCGCAAAAAATTTCCACGAAGTAGGATTAGGATATACTAAAGAAGAAGCCATAACTGAAGCTAAACGATGCCTGAAATGCAAAAAGGCTATGTGCATATCCGGTTGTCCGGTTAATGTCGATATACCCGTATTTATAGCGTCTATTATGGAAGGTAATTTTGATGCCGCATTGCAATCCATTAAAACAAAAAACAGCTTGCCCGGTGTTTGCGGCCGGGTTTGCCCGCAGGAAGACCAATGCGAAAAGAAGTGTATCTTAGGCATCAAGAATGAACCGGTTTCTATCGGCCGGTTAGAGCGTGCGGCCGCTGATTTTGGCAAAGTAAGTACCCCGGTCCCGGATAAAGCCACAAAAGAAAAAGTAGCTGTAGTTGGAGCAGGGCCGGCGGGCTTGACTATAGCCGGAGATTTGGCCAGGCTCGGTTACCAGGTGACAGTTTTTGAAGCGTTGCACAAACCAGGCGGCGTGCTGGTATATGGTATCCCTGAATTCCGCCTGCCTAAGGCGATCGTCGACCAGGAAGTAGAGTCTATCAAAAAACTGGGTGTGGACATGCGGGTTGACCAGCTGATCGGCCGGACGTTTACGATCGATGACCTGAAAAAAGACGGGTATAAAGCGATCTTTGTTGCCAGCGGGGCCGGCTTTCCAAAGTTTATGAATATTCCCGGGGAAAACCTGAACGGGGTGTATTCAGCTAATGAATTCTTAACCAGGGTAAACCTAATGAAAGCATACCTGTTCCCTGGTTACGATACACCGATCAAAAAGGCTAAAAGAGTGGCGGTAATTGGCGGCGGTAATGTGGCTATGGATTCAGCGCGCACCGCCTTGCGCCTGGGAGCAGAAAAAGTATTTAATGTCTACCGTCGTTCACGCAAAGAGATGCCGGCCCGGGTGGAAGAGATCGAGAATGCCATTGAAGAAGGGATACAGATGGAATTCCTGGTGAATCCTATCCGTATATTGGATGACGGTAATGGTTGGGTAAAAGGTTTGGAATGCCTGCGGATGGAGCTGGGCGCTTGTGACGAAAGCGGACGCTGCCGGCCGGTACCCATCAAAGGCAGCGAATTTATCTTAGATGTAGAGCAGGTGATCATCGCGATCGGGACATCGGCCAATCCTTTGATCTCAGCTACCACACCGGACCTGAAAGTCAACAAATGGGGTTATGTTGAAGCTGAAGAAGCAACTGGCCAGACTTCCAAAACCGGGGTTTTTGCAGGCGGCGATATTGTTACCGGATCAGCGACGGTGATCTCAGCCATGGGTGCGGCCCGGAAAAGCGCTGAAGCGATCGCTGCATATTTAGAAAAAAAGTAAAAGCGAAAAGCAGTAAACAATAAGAATAATTGCCAGTAAGCGCTAAAAGCAGTAAGAACAAAAAGCGATTGCTATAATTACAAGATTATAGTATAAAAGCAAAGCATGAAATAAGTATATAAAACAGGAGGAACAAATGGCAAATCCAAAAAGAAGGCACTCTGCTTCACGCCGGGACAAACGACGGGCGCATTGGCGTAAGATCGAGAATCCTAATCTGGCGATCTGTCCGCAATGTAAGGAGCCTAAATTACCTCATCGCGTTTGCGGTAATTGCGGTTATTATAACGGCATCGAAGTGATCAAGATCAAGGCCAAGAAAGAAAAAGGCAAAGAAAAGGAAAAAGAAACTAAGCCTACTAAAGAAGGGGCATAAAGATGCGCTTAGTTCTTGACGCGATGGGCAGTGATAATGCTCCGGCAGTAGAAATTGAAGGAGCCTTACAGGCTAGCGCGGAAATAGACGCGGAGATCATCCTGGTTGGCCAGCAGAAAGCGATCGAGGCAGAATTGGCCAAGCATAAACCCCCGGCTGGCAAGATCAGCATTGTCAATGCTAATGAAGTTATTGCCATGCATGAAAGTCCGGCGCAGGCCTGCCGCCAAAAGCAGAATTCTTCGATCATGGTCGGTACCAGGCTGATCAAGGAAGGGAAAGCTGACGCTTTCGCTTCTGCCGGCAATAGCGGCGCAGTAATGACCGCCGGACTGATGAATTTAAAGCGTTTATCTGGCGTATCCCGGCCGGCGATCGCGACTTTGTTGCCGACCTTAAACGGTGTCTGTCTTTTGATCGATGCCGGCGCTAACGTAGATTGCAAACCAAGGCATCTCCTGCAATTTGCCATTATGGGTGACATCTATTCCCGGTATATACTGGATAAATTAAATCCCACCATCGGATTGCTCAGTATCGGTGAAGAAGAAACCAAAGGCAATGAATTAACAGCTGAGGCTTTTGGCCTGATTAAAAAAACGTCGCTTAATTTCGCCGGCAATATAGAAGGCCGCGATATCATTAAGGGCAAAGTCGATGTCGTGGTTTGCGACGGGTTTGTCGGCAACGTGGTGCTGAAATTCGCCGAAGGCCTTTCGGAAAGCCTGTTCCATTTGATCAAAGAAGAAATAGAAAAGAAATATATCCGCAAAGTAGGAGCTCTTTTAATTAAACCGGCTTTCAAGGAAATAATGAAACGTCTGGATTATGCTGAATATGGCGGCGCGCCGTTGCTGGGTTTGAACGGGATCTGTATCATCGGACATGGCGCCAGTAATGCCAAGGCCGTTAAAAACGCTTTAAAAGTTTCATATGAATCTGTGAAAAACAACATCAACCAGCATTTGAAAGAAGAGATCAAATTATACGACTGGGAAGAAGGTAATAATGGGAACAATAATTAGAGCGGCTATTACCGGAACTGGGTCATATTTGCCCGAAAAAATAATAACTAACGCTGACCTGGAAAAAATGGTCGATACTTCTGATGAATGGATCACGACCAGGACCGGGGTTAAGGAACGGCGGCAGGCTGCCGCGCACGAAGCAGCCAGCGACCTGGGAGCAGAAGCAGCCAGAAGGGCGCTCAAAGAAGCGCAGGCGCTGCCCGAAGAGATAGATTGTCTGATCGTGGCGACGATCAGCGGCGATATGCCGTTCCCGGCCACAGCTTGCTTTATCCAGAATCTCATCGGCGCGAAAAACGCGGCGGCTTTTGATATATCGGCTGCTTGCAGCGGTTACATTTACGCCTTGAATATAGCTAAATCTTTTATCGAGACGAAAACCTATAAAAAAGTATTAGTTATCGCGGTAGATGTACTTTCGCGGATAACTGACTGGAGTGACCGGGGTACCTGCGTCTTGTTCGGTGACGGTGCCGGGGCCGCTGTATTAGAGCCTTCTGAAGATGAAAACGGGATAATTTCCGTATATTTGGGCAGTGACGGTTCAGCTACCGACTTACTCAAAGTGCCGGGCGGCGGATCGCGTTTGCCTGTTTCCGCTGAAACCCTGAAAAACAAGGACCATTATATTAAAATGAGCGGCAATGAAATATTCAAGCTGGCGGTAACCGCCATGATTGATTCAGCCCGGAAGGCTATGGAGATGGCCCAGCTTAAATGCGAAGATATAAGGCTATTGATACCGCATCAGGCCAATATCAGGATAATTGAAGCTACCGCCAAAAGATTGAAGCTTCCAGTAGAAAAAATATTCGTAAATATCCAGAAATATGGTAATATGTCAGGTGCGACTACCGCGATCGGGTTAGATGAAGCATTCCGTGAAGGCCGGATAAAAAAAGGAGACTACGTGGAATTAGTGGCTTTTGGAGCTGGCCTGACCTGGGGAGCCGCGGTGATCAAATGGGGTATATAAGAAGTCGTTGATAGTTTATTGTTGATAGTTGATAGAAAAGACAAAGAGGATAAATGAATAAAATAGCTTTTATGTTTCCCGGCCAGGGAGCCCAGTATGTTGGTATGGGCCAGGAATTGAATGCGAAATATGAGCTGGCTAGGATACTATTTGACCAGGCTAATAAAATCTTAGGCTATGACCTGACCAAAGTTATGTTTGAAGGACCGATTGAGACCTTGACCCAGACGCAGTATACACAACCGGCTGTGTTTACTCTTAGTGTCGTGGTGAGTAGGCTATTAGCGGAGCAGGGAATAAAACCACAGATCGTAGCCGGTCATTCTTTGGGCGAATATGCCGCGCTTGCGGCTAGTAGAATAATAAGTTTTGAAGAAGGGCTTAAGCTGGTCCAGATACGGGGCCGGACACTCCAGGAAAACGCAGTCAAGCATCCTGGTATGATGGCGGCAATTATCGGCCTGGAAGATGATAAAGTAAAAGATATTTGTGCGCATAGTAAAACCGGCATAGTAGAAGCAGTTAATTATAATTGTCCGGGACAGCTCGTAATTGCCGGTGAAACAGCCGCAGTGCAGGCGGCTATGGAAGAAGCTCAAAAAGCCGGAGCCATGAAGGTCATCCAGTTACAGGTTTCTGGTCCGTTTCATTCCAGTTTAATGCGCGAAGCCAGCGTCCAGTTCGAAAAAGAGCTGGAATCGTTTGAAATGCATAATCCGCAAGTGCCGATCGTTGCCAATTATAACGCAAAATTCATCCAGAATACTGCTGAAGCTAAAGAAGCTATGGTCAAACAGGTATATTCTCCTGTTTTTTGGAAAGAATCAGTCGGGCAGCTTATTAATGACGGCACTGAATTTTTTGTCGAAGCAGGACCGGGAAAAACTTTATGCGGATTATTAAAAAGGATCAACCGTAAAATGCCTTGCGCCAACGTGGAAAATGAAAGCACCTTGCAAGAGCTATTAGTTAAAATAAAGGTTTGATATTGTGAAAATCGAAAATAGAAAATAGAACGCAATCTAATTTCGAATCTCGAATTTCGATTGCTCTGATTAGGGGGTGATGTTACTTGAAACTAGCTGGTAAAGTAGCTATTATAACCGGCGCAGCTCAAGGCATTGGTAAGGAAATTGCCATTGCTCTGGCCCAGGAAGGGTCTGATCTTGTCATTGTAGATGTCAATCTTGAACAGGCAGAAAAAACTGCTCAGGAGCTGGCAGATCTGGGACGAAAGACCATGGCCCTGAAAGTTGATGTTTCCAAGAGTACCGAGGTCGAAGAAATGGTTAATAAAATCCTTGACAAATTCGGTAAAATAGATATATTAGTAAATAATGCTGGTATAACGAGAGATAACCTGCTTTTACGCATGAAGGAAGAGGAATGGGACCTGGTGATCAGCATTAACTTGAAGGGTACATTTAACTGCCTGAAAGCGGTTACCCGGCCGATGATTAAAGCCAGAAGCGGTAAGATTGTAAATATTGCTTCTATTATCGGGATCGCTGGCAATGCCGGTCAAGCTAACTATGCTGCCAGTAAAGCAGGCGTAATAGCCTTGACTAAAAGCGCGGCTAAAGAATTGGCTTCCCGTAACGTAAATGTTAATGCCGTTGCTCCTGGATTTATCCAAACAGCTATGACCCATGTTTTACCTGAGGCAGTGAAACAGGAAATGCTGAAACGGATACCTCTGGCCAAACTGGGTGAAGTAAAGGATGTAGCTAAGGCAGTCCTGTTTTTAGCCGGACCGGATTCTGATTATATTACCGGGCAAGTTGTAGTTGTTGATGGCGGAATGGTCATGAATTTCATGTAAGCAATAAAATACCAAGTGGGAGGTAGTCAATGTCAGTTGAGGATAAGGTTAAAGAAATTATCATTGAGCAGCTGGGAGTAGATCCGGAAGAAGTTACCAATGATGCCAGTTTCATCAATGATCTTGGAGCTGATTCTTTAGATACAGTAGAGCTGGTTATGGCGCTCGAAGAAGAATTTGACATAGAGATTCCAGATGAAGAAGCAGAGAAATTACAGTCAGTGGGACAGGCGATCGATTATATCAAAGCACATACAAATGCATAATAGCAAGGGCACTCTTATAAACACGGATCTTATTTGATAATCTATTATCCATAGGGTCCGTGTTTATTGTGTCATATTGAGAGGTATAAATGAGTAGAAGAGTCGTAGTGACCGGTGTAGGGTGGTTGACTCCGCTGGGTGTCGGGAAAGAAGAAGTGTGGCAAGCCCTTTGTAACGGGGAATCAGGAGTGGATATTATAACCTCTTTTGATACTACCGGTTTTACGTCCAAGATCGCTGCCGAGTTAAAAAACTTTGATCCGCAGCAGTATATGGATAAAAAGGATGTTAAACGCATGGATCGTTTTGTGCAGGTATCAGTCGCTGCCACTACGATGGCACTTAAAGATTCCGGGCTGGAGCTGGACAAGGAAAACCGTGACCGGATAGGCGTTGTCGTCAGCTCTGGTATCGGCGGTATCCAAACTATTGAAGCGCAGATGAGAAGATATATCGAAGGCGGCCCAACCAGGATAAGTCCTTTTCTTATTCCCATGATCATATCCAATATGGCTGGG
>JAQUQP010000090.1 GCA_028716025.1 bacterium
AAAATAGTCTGCTTCTTAAAAAGTAATACCCATCGCGCCGAAGACTACGGCAAATTGTTCTTCCTGGCCCAATACCTTGGCCTGCCGGGCGATCTGTGCTGCTAATTCATTATGCGGCAATCCTGCCCCGGAAAAGATCGGCAGTTTTTGCCCGCGTACCAAAGTGGTCATGCCATCTATGGCACTGACACCGGTCTGAATAAATTCATTCGGATAATCCCTGGCACAAGGATTGATCGGTTGTCCATTAATATCAAGCTTCTTTTCAGGGATAATATTCGGGCCTTTATCAATTGGTTGCCCCAACCCGTCAAAGATCCGGCCCAGCATATCCATACTTACGCCCAACTCCAGGCTTTTCCCCAGAAAACGCACCCGGCTGTCTGCCAAATTCAATCCCATCGAACCTTCGAATAACTGGACCAAAGCCTTATCCTTGTTTATTTCCAATACCCGGCCATGACGTACTTCTCCGTTTTTCAGGATTATTTCTGCTATTTCGCTATATTTGATCCCAGCTGTCTGTTCTACCATTAATAAGGGACCGGCAATACTGGTGACTGTCGAGTATTCTTTAGCTTTGGACATGCGCTTTTTCTCCTTGAGAAAAATAATTACCGGGATTTAAAAACTTGTTCTATTTCTTTAAATAAATCTTCAAATATTTCTATTTTGCTTTCCGGAATATATTTAGCCTTGGCAATTTTCTCCCTAACTTTATACTTCATGATCTCATCAAGATCCTGTTTACGGCTAATGCCTTCTTTGGCCAGCTGGTGAAAAAACATGATCAATTTTAGCAATTGGTATTGTTTTGGCAGGGAAGTATAGGTATCTTCCGGGTCAAAGGCCATTTGGTGCAGGAAATCTTCCCGGATACTTTTCGCCGTAGCCAAGGTCAGCCGATCATTAGGAGATAACGATTCAACGCCAACCAAACGGACGATCTCTTCCAAGGAAGCTTCTTCTTGCAATAGTTTAATAGCTTCACGGCGCAAAACCAGGAAATCAGGACCAATTATTTTCCCAACATACCCGGCAATATTATCCAAATACAAGGAATAACTATTAAGCCAGTTAATCGCTGGGAAATGCCGCATATATGCCAGCTTGTCTTCCAAGCTCCAGAATACTTTCACTACCCGCAAGGTACTTTGGACCACTGGATCAGACAAGTCGCCACCTGGAGGGCTCACTGCGCCTATAACCGACAGGCTGCCTTTCCGTTCATCGCTGCAAGCGCATTTTACTTTGCCAGCACGTTCGTAAAATTCAGCTAACCTCATGGAAAGATACGCCGGGTATCCTTCTTCTCCCGGCATTTCTTCCAAACGGCCGGACATTTCTCTGAGTGCCTCTGCCCAGCGGCTGGTAGAATCAGCCATTAACGCAACAGTATAGCCCATATCCCGGAAATACTCGGCGATGGTTATACCGGTATAAACCGAAGCTTCCCGGGCTGAAACCGGCATATTACTGGTATTAGCGATCAAGACTGTCCTGTTGATCAGCGGTTCTCCGCTGCGCGGGTCTTTTAATTTTGGGAATTCCATGAGTACATCGGTCATTTCATTGCCGCGCTCACCACAACCAACATAAACAATTATCTGCGCGTCAGCCCATTTCGCTAATTGGTGCTGGACCACGGTTTTCCCGGATCCAAATGGTCCTGGGATACAAGCTGTCCCACCTTTAGCTACAGGGAAGAATGTATCAATGACTCTCTGTCCTGTCACCAGCGGTTCATTCGGGGGTAATTTATCTTTAACCGGTCGCATTTTTCGCACTGGCCAGTGTTGGGCCATTTTAATATCTGTGGTTTGGCTATTTTGTTTTAGTTGGCACACTGTTTCTTCTACAGTGAAATCACCAGACTTGATCATAGTGACTTCCCCGGCTAAGCCCGGAGGTACCATAATTTTCTGTTCAACCAGGTTTGTTTCCTGTACTGTCCCGATAATATCGCCGGTCACAAGTTGATCGCCGTTATTTACCGTAGCTTTGAAGGCCCACTTCTTTTTCCGGTCCAGCTTGGGGATATCAATACCCCGGGCGATCCAATTTCCACTCATATTTTGTATCACCGTCAAGGGCCGTTGGATACCATCATAGATACCGCCGATCAGCCCCGGGCCTAATTCTACGCTTAGCGGTTCTCCGGTACTGGTCACCGGCTCATCTGGCCCTATTCCGGCTGTTTCTTCATATACCTGGATAAAAGCAGTATTCCCGTCCAGACCGATAACTTCTCCGATCAGTTGGGGCAGCCCGACTTTGACCACATCATACATTTTTACATCAGTTAAATCACTGGCAATTACCAGCGGTCCGGAAACTTTTACGATCTTGCCGCCACTCATGATTCCTCCATCATAAAAATAAATCCTAAGCATTATCTTTTTAGGATCTCGATATTAGTATTTAGAGTTTGCTTTATTCTACAAGTATATCCGTTCCTACAGCTTTAATAATGACCCGCCGCAATTCTTCCGCTCCTTGGCTGGCTTTACCAGATTTAAAAAACATGCTTTCAGTATTAGGCAAGACCACGATATTAGCCTCTTTAATCTGGCCTACATAGGGAGCTGTTTCTTCAGTCACAAAAATGATCTGGAAATCCTGCGCGGCTATTTTTTTAGCAATATCCGGCCAGGCCTCAGGAGTAAAATAATACACTTCTGCGCCGCAAACCTGGAATGGGCTAACGATAGCTTTTTCACCGATAAAACAAATTTTTCCTGTTTTAGACATACGTTTTACTCAACCGGCTGGTAATAAGTTCTTTTGGGATATTATAAAATTTACCGCTTAATATTATCTTAATATTATTCAGTTCCGCCAGCCTAACCAAAAGGTATGACAAGACTGGTTCAGGGCCGTCATAGATCAATTTTGCCGCGCGCAGGGACCGGATCAGGTAATTAGTAAAGAACAGGTCCAGGAGTTGCCAATCTCCGCTCTGCTTGGCCCGGTTCCAGGTAGCTGTTAATTCAGGCGCGTAGGGTTTATACTTCAATAGCTGGATAAAGTCCTCTACTGCTATATCCCCTGATCTCAGGAACAGGTTGCGGTCAATTTCTCCGCCGCTCAAAAATAAAGCAGTGGTATCTTTTATGGTTATCGTATTTATTTTAAACCTGAGCCAGGTCTTAATATTATAAAAATCTGCGATCAACAGACAAACTTTATTTAGCCAGGAAGAATTTAGCTTCAGCAATGCCCCTTGTAGCGCCTGTAAGTAATAAGCGTCAACGATAAAATCCACGATCTTTAAGTCTGGGTTATCAGTAAATTCTTTTTGTGCCTGGGTCCAAGCTTGTTTGACACATTCTGGCCAGTTTTTTATCCCTGCCGGAGCTTGTTCCCGGGAGTTTAGGGTATTTTTAATTATTTCTTTGATCCCGGTTAAACGGCTATACCAAGACATCAGGTCAGCCAGTTTAGGATCAAACACCAGTTGTGCCGTATATTTAAACAGGTATTTTTCTTCCTGGCTGATTATGGCCAGCGCTTCCTGGAGATTTTGTATCCGGTCAGCGGGTACGCCATAAATCCTGTGTTTAGCTTCATTAAGGGCGTCGTTGAAATTAGCAGTATTAACCATTTGCTCTAAAGTCTGGCTATCCAACAACTTAGCTTCCAGAGCCCTGATATTAGCCACAGCTTGCACATATGCTGTGCTCATTTAATTCTCCTTAAAAAGGATCTCAGCCACTAATAACTCTGTCTCTTCACGCTGCCGGGCCAGGATAGAATCCAACGAATAATTTAATACTACTGATCCCTGTTGCAGCAAAAATCCCCTGGTAAGCTGCTTACTGACTGGTCCTAAAGTTAATTCTCCCGAACGTTTTTTACTTTTTAATTCCTGGTTTATTTCCTGGATCAATTTGTGCCCGATCCGGCCAGCTTCTGCCGCCGGGAATATTATCTGTTCTTTCCCTGTTTCTACTGCGTTCAGCACCTGTTTTCTTATGAACAATAGATATTCTTTTTCCGGTAAATTATTTATTTTTTCAGCTATACTTTTATATATTTCGCTGATTACTTCCTGTTTTGCTGTCAGCATTTTTTTACGCATTTCTAATTGGGCGATCGCTTGTTCCCGCTGCACCAGGTTATCTGCTTCCCGGTGAGCCCTCTCTATCCTGTTTTTTAAAAGCGTGGCTGCTTCGGCTCTGGCTTTGGACAGGATCACCGCAGCATTATGTTTTGCTTGCCCTGTTATCTCGTTGGCCTGGGCCAGTGAGTCCTGGGCAATTCTTTCAATAATTTTTTCCAATGACATTCTTTACTCCAAAGATCTTATTATTTACTGCAAACCTGGGGCGATCCCTTTTAACAATACGATCAAAGCAGTCAGGAATCCAAGAACAGCATAGGTCTCTACCATGACGCCATAAACCACGCCTTTCATGGAATGTTCCGGATTCTTGGCTACAATACTGACTGCTGCCGCGCAAACCTTACCCTGATACACTGCCGACCACCACTCTACTAAGCCGCAAAAAAAGCCTGTCGCCAGAAAAGCCAGTCCTTGGGATACGCTTACAGTTTTAAAAGCAGTGCCAAAAGCACCTAAATAGATCAACATTAATACCGCAATAACAAAACCATAAAATCCCTGCGTCCCCGGTAAAGCCACCAGCAGAATAGTATTGCCAAATTTTTCCGGCTCTTCGCTTAATACTCCACTGGCTGCAGACCCGGCTATGGCTACGCCAGTCGCTGAACCTATACCTGATAAGCCGGCGCAGGCCACTACTCCTAAAATAGCTAACATTAATCCAATTTCCATTGCTCCCCTCCTATTTTGATACAAATTCTAAATTCTAATATCTAAATTCTAAAACTATTTTTTAATGTTATCAACCAAGAGCACATTTTTATATGTCCAGTTGAAAGGTTTAAATTTCTTACCCCCGCTGGTATAAAACTTACCAAAAAATTCTACATATTGTAACCGAGAGGTATGCACAAAAGCACTCAATAAGCTCATGGCCAAGTTAAAAGCATGACCAAACAATAAGATCATACCGGCAAAGAACAAACCTAATATAGGAATGCTGTCTTTAGTCAAACCAGCCATCGTGTTGATCACCATGGCGATCACACCTCCGCCAAGACCTAACGCTACCAATCGGGAATATGATAACACATCACCCAGATAACTGGTGATGCCATATAGATTAAATAAACCCAGGCCGATACGGGCAAAGATACTACCTATATTCTTGCGGCCATAATACAGGATCAGGCTGGAAAACAAAAGAGAACTGATCAAGCCCAAAGGAGCAGCCAGGCTAAGCATCCAGCAGGCCAGGCTAAGACTTAAGCCCAAAAAATATATTTGATACCGGTCCATATCAGCGCGGGAATTTTTATCTTCGCCCCTGGCTTGAAAAAGACATACCCACGAGGCAGCCATAATAGCTATAAATGAACTAATAGTTGCAATGGTAGCTGATAAATCCTGCGTTTTAGCCAACCCCAGAACAAGTAAAGCAGTGATCAGGATCATCCAGGAACCCTGGTCCCATAATCCAGCCCAGGCGCTATTATCCCTGATATTATCCCTCATTTTCAGGGCCAGGCCGGTAAACACATGGATCAACCCTAAAGCAAATGCTAATCCTAAAAATACAGTTAGCTGGGAAAGAGGATCAAAAAGTTTAAAAGAAGTCCCTATGCCAAAATAGCTGCCCATGGCTACTCCGGCTAAAATAGCACAAAGACCACCCAAAAAGAATAAATTCAAAAAACGCCAGGTAGTAGAAGTTAACCGGGGACGCATTTTCCACGATACCACCGCGGTAATTGTCGCCACTACTAATCCATAACCGGCATCACCCAGGCAAATCCCGAAAAACAAAGCGAAAAAAGGCGCTAAATAAGCAGTCGGGTCTATGCCTGTATAAACCGGGTATCCATATAACTCTGTGATCACTTCAAAGGGCTGGACCAGCTTTTTATTTTCTATTTCTACGGGCGGATTATCAGTAGCTACTGGGTCAGTAGTAATAAGCTCCACTTCCTGAAAATGCTGATAGAGGGCTTGACGAAACTCGTTTTCTTGTTTTGCCGGCAGCCATCCAGTGATAACAAAGGTTTTGTCACTCTCCAGGAACCAGCGCTGAACTACTTTATTTTCCCTTATATTTTGATAGTAATCTATTAAGCTGACAAGTTTTGGCAGATTCTGGCTAAGAGTAATGATCTCCTGTGAAAGATGGCCCAAAGTTTTATTGATCCGATTAAGTTCCTGGGTTAAGCGAACATGCAGTCGTTTGGGAGTAGCTTTGATCTTAGGGAATTGACTTTTGCTAAAATCATATTTTTTCAGTATCTCTAAGGCTTGGTCTTTATTTTCATGCAAAATTGCTATGATCAGGTATACTTTATCATCTTCTTGGGAAATTTCTTCATAATGTAAAGCCGGGATAGTCTCCTGCAGCTCTTCCTGGCAGGCTGCCTGCATTTTTAGTTTCACACTACCGACAACATAAGTTACGTGAGGCTGGTCATGCAAATCCTGTAAGTGTATAGGCGCTTCCAGCCAGGGCACAAGTTGCTGCTGTTGGGTGGTTAATTGTTGTTTTTTTAGTTCCAGCCGGCCCAGCTCCTCTTCAGCTTTACGGCATTTATAAAAACATTCCTGGAAATTGAAATGATGTGTAATATGGGCCCACTGCTGGTGATCAAGCATGATCTGGCCGGGGATTCGTACTTTACTGTGCTTTTGCAGGAAAGTGATCATATGTTGCAGGGTATGCAGGGTTTCGTCGATATCCTGGGAGGAGACTGCAGCATAAGTTAATAATTCCTGCTGCATTTGGTCATGGTCAATGGGGTGTACCTGGACCACCCCTTGTTGCTGCAGAAAGGCCAAGAGATGCTGCCTGATCTCTTTATGGGCGAACAACTGCATTTTCTTCATTCTGGCAATTGTCATTACAGGTCCTTCATCACCGCATCAGAAGCCTTATTTACTTTTTTATTGGCTTTATTGACCAGGGCAGTGATCTCTTCATCGTATTTTTGCTGTAATAAATTGATATTTTTTTGGCTTTTCTCTTGAGCCTGCGCTAATATTTTTTGACTTTCGTGCTCTGCCTGGGCCAAAGCCCCAGCTACTATCTGAGTGGCCTCTGCTTCTGCCTGGGCCAAGATCTGGGCGGCTTCAATGCGCGCTATTTCTATTTTTTTTACTTCCTCTTCTTCGATTTTGTGGATTTTCTGGATAGCTTTCAACATACGAGGACCTTTCTCTAGCAGAAAATAGAGCACTTAAAAAAACAAGATAGCATAATTTACCCTATAATGTCAATTAGTTATGAAGGGGGCTGCTGCTATTCTTCACTTGACAAACACCTCTAAATTATGTTAAAAG
>JAQUQP010000091.1 GCA_028716025.1 bacterium
CCGCAATATTCCCGATAACTTACCAGCCGGCAGTGATGTCGCTGCGTTATCCCTGATGGGCTATGATCCGGAAAAATTTTATACCGGCCGCGGGCCCCTGGAAGCAGCCAATATGGGTGTGCTTCTGGAAGGCGAAGAAAATGCTTTCCGTTGCAATCTCGTTTATATTGAAAATGGCATAATGACAGATTATAGCGCCGGGCATATCACGACCGAAGATGCCAAGTTCCTGATCGAGTACCTGCAGGATAAAATGGGTACGGACAAAGTGCATTTTTACCCGGGTATGAGCTATCGTCACCTGACAGTTATCAAGGGGGATTTTGACGGTTTGAAAACTACACCGCCCCATGATATCACCAATCAGAAGATCGGATCCTATCTCCCTGCCGGCAAAGGGCAGGAATTTATACAGGAACTGATGTTTAACTCGGTACCGCTACTGGAGAAACACTTGGTCAATACCCGCCGGACTAATGCCGGGAAAAAACCAGGCAATATGATCTGGTTGTGGGGACAGGGCCGCCGGCCGCAGTTGCCGACCTTCCAGTCAAAATTTAATTTAACCGGGTCCGTGATCTCAGCCGTGAACCTGATCAAGGGCTTGGGCCGGTATGCTGGTTTGAACGTGATCGATGTCCCGGGAGCTACCGGGTATATTGATACTAACTACCGGGGCAAAGCAGAATATGCCCTGCGGTCATTGGAGAAAAATGATTTTGTTTTTGTCCACGTCGAAGCTCCTGACGAAGCCGGGCATAACGGCGATATCGAGATGAAAAAGAAAGCAGTGGAAGATTTTGATTTTGAAGTAGTCGGCAGGATAGCTGAAGGGATTAAAAAATTCGGTGCTTACCGGATACTGGTATTACCTGACCACCCTACTCCTATTTCCCTGCGGACCCATACCCGTGAGGCAGTGCCCTTTGTAGTAGCGGGCAGCGATATCGAGTCCAGTGGCGTTGGCAAATTTGACGAATTGACCGTGAAAGAAACTAAGAACATCTATAACCAGGGATATAAGCTAATAGAAAAGTTCTTGAGCAAAGAGAAGTTTATTATATAACAAATTCTAATTTCTAAATTCGAAATACTAAACAAATTTAAAGTACCAAATTCAAATTTCAAAAGTTTAGAAATTAAATATTGTTTAGAGTTTAGATATTAGTAATTCGTACTTGACCAGGAGGAAAAAGCAGTGGGTTTAGTAGTGATGAAGTTTGGCGGTTCCAGCGTGGCAGACGCGGACAAAATAAAAAATGTTGCCCGGCGGGTCATGGAGACCAGGGACGCGGGAAATAAGGTGGTAGTGGTAGTTTCCGCTCCCGGAGACACGACTGATGACTTGATCGCCTGGGCGGAAAAGATCACTGCTGACCCGGATGACCGGGAAATGGATATGCTGTTGTCTACCGGAGAACAGATGTCTATTGCGTTATTGGCTATGGCGATCAAGGACAAGGGATATAAGGCGGTTTCTTTGACCGGGGCACAAGTCGGTATCTTAACTGATAAGGTCCATAATATGGCCAAGATCGTGCATATTCCTACAAAAAAGATCAGGAAAGAACTAAGAAAAGGAAATATTGTGGTGGTAGCAGGGTTCCAGGGGATCACTGAAGATGAAGATATCACTACCCTGGGCCGCGGCGGATCAGACTTGACCGCGGTAGCCCTGGCTTCGGTATTAAAAGCAGATGTCTGTGAGATTTTCACGGATGTGCTGGGTGTATATACCACTGATCCGCGCCTTGTGCGCGAAGCCCGGAAGCTGGATGTGATTTCCTATGATGAGATGCTGGAAATGGCCGGCCTGGGAGCGCAGGTAATGCAAGCCCGCTCGATCGAAGTGGCCAAGAAATTTAACATTGATATTCATGTGCGTTCCACTTTTTCTCACGAAACAGGAACGATTATTACCAGGGAGGTCAGTAAAATGGAAGATGTAGTTGTCCGGGGTATAGCCAGTGATAAAAACCAGGCCAAGATATCGATCATTGATTTGCCTGATAAACCTGGCGTCGCCGCCAGCATGTTTACAGAACTGGCAGCGAAAGGCATTAATGTGGATATGATCATCCAATCCAGCGCCGCTGACGGACGGAATGATATTTCTTTTACCGTAAGCCATAAAGATCTCCCCAAAACCCTGGAAGTCATGGATAAGATCAAACGGGAATTAGGGGCTACGGAAGTGATCCATGACCGGAATGTGGCCAAGATCTCTATCGTGGGCGTAGGCATGCGGTCTCATGTCGGTATTGCCAGCAAGATGTTCAGTGCCTTGGCTCGCGCAGGTATTAATATTGAAATGATCTCCACCAGCGAGATCAAGATCTCCTGCGTGATCAAGAATATTAATGTCGAAAAGGCCGTGAAAGTTATCCATAAAGCGTTTAACCTGGATAAGAAAAAAAACTAGAGGTTTAAAATGAAGAAGATATATTTATATGATACGACTTTAAGGGATGGCGCTCAGACCGAAGGCATCAGCTATTCGCTGGAAGACAAACTGGCGATCACCCTTAAGCTGGATGACCTGGGTATCGACTATGTCGAAGGCGGCTGGCCCGGATCCAATCCTAAAGATATACTCTATTTCCAAAAAGCTAAAAAACTAAAACTGAAACATGCCAAGGTGGCTGCTTTCGGCAGTACCAGGCATGCTAAAAATAAAGCTGAGAAGGACCCAAATTTGAAGGCCCTGATCGCTGCCGGTACACCGGTAGTGACGATCTTCGGTAAATCCTGGGACCTGCATGTCAAGTATGCCTTGCGGGTGTCGATGGAAGACAACCTGGCTATGATCTATGACTCGGTGAAATACTTGAAGAATAAAGGCAAGGAAGTTATTTATGACGCCGAGCATTTTTTCGACGGTTTCAAGGATAATCCTGAATATGCCGTCAGGACCTTGCAAATGGCTGAAGAGGCAGGAGCAGATTGCCTAGTCTTGTGCGATACCAATGGCGGATCATTGCCGTTTGAAGTCGAAGAGATAGTGGCTAACGTGGTCAGGATAGTCAAGTCGCCAATAGGTATTCACGCGCATAATGACGCTGATACAGCTGTAGCTAATTCAGTGTCTGCGGTTAAAGCCGGGGCGATGCATGTCCAGGGTACGATAAACGGCCTGGGTGAGCGTTGCGGCAATGGCAATCTTTGTTCGATCATCCCGGCCTTGAATCTTAAAATGGGCCTGGACGCGCTTAATCAAAAACAATTAGTAAAATTAACCGCGGTATCAAGATATATCAGTGAAGTAGCGAATATGGTCCCGAATGACCACCAGCCATATGTCGGCTTAAGCGCTTTTACCCATAAGGCGGGAATACATGTCAGCGCGGTGGAGAGAAAAAGCGAGACCTATGAACATATCGCGCCGGAAGTAGTAGGCAATCACCGCCGGGTATTAGTTTCTGAACTATCCGGTAAAAGCAATATCCTTTTCCTGGCCCAGAAACTGGGGCTGGAACTGGATCCCAATAAGCCGGAGACTAAAGAAATATTGCAAACAGTTAAGGAACTGGAGCATGAGGGATACCAGTTTGAAGCAGCTGAAGCTTCCCTGGAGATCTTGATCAAGAAAGCGACCGGTCATCATAAAAAATTCTTTGATTTAAAAGGATTCAAGGTCATTGTGGAAAGAAGGAACGAAGAGCTGGTTTCCGAAGCGACTATTAAGTTATTTGTCGGTGGCGAACTGGTGCATGTCGCGGCAGAAGGAGACGGTCCGGTCAATGCACTGGATAGCGCTTTACGGAAAGGACTCGGGAAATTCTATCCGCAGTTAGCAGAGATGCATCTGGTAGATTATAA
>JAQUQP010000092.1 GCA_028716025.1 bacterium
AAGGCTGGCAGCCCCGGCGCAAATTATCAGAGGCCTCCTGCTGGCGACAGCCATATACCCTTTTCGGGCTGTTATTCTAGAAAGCCGGTATGGCTGGTTAAAGTTGTTCTGGTTAATGTTTGTGCTCACCGGCATTGGCGCGGTGATTACCGGTCCCGGTTCAATAGAAGGTTTTTTGTACACTAGGTTTGCCTATAATCCCTTAATTGGGCTGCCGGAAATCACTCTGCAAATGCTGGTTTTCTCCTGGCTATTTTGGAAGCGGCAAGATCGCTGGTAAGAATAAGAAACGCCCCCTGGTCTTTTTGGGGGTGTTTTATATTTATAATATAATTCACAACATATAAGAAAAATATATAGGACAAAATGCAATATATAATTGACAAAATGCAATCAATAAGGTACAATTGTGGCGGGAGATACAATGTGACCAAAGGAGCTGAGGTTCTGGTGAAAAACAAAAAGATGAAAATAGCTAGAATCGAATGTGATGTATCACAGGAAAGATTAGCTGAAATGGTCGGTGTAACCAGGCAGACTATTAGCCTCATTGAATCAGGCAATTACAATCCGACCTTGAAGTTATGCAGCGACATATGTAAGGCGCTAAATAAAACCTTAAACGATTTATTCTGGGAGGGATGATATATGAACGCCGATAAGATAGCTAAAGAAGCCAAAACTATTGTGATCGCTAATCTAAGCTTAGGGACTGTGCTATTGGTGACCGGGATAATATTAAACGTGTTGGCTGTAATCCAAAATGCTAAGGCCGTGGTTGCTTTATCCTTTATTCCCTTTGGGATTGCCTTGACATATTTCGTTAAACTGTGGATGTTAACCAGGTCTCCGGAAAAAATACGCAGTATTATTATCCATGAAACTGATGAACGTCTGGTAGCTTTGAAAAACGAAGCAGATGCGACAACCTTTAGAATCCTGAAGTGGACTTTGTTCTTAACGTATATGGGTTATACTTTAATGGTTCCGGAAGATATTTTCGAGTCGATTGGCTGGTGGATACTGCTAACTCTGTTATTTGTAGCGTTCTTTTTGCAGGGCATACTGTACAAATCAATCATGGATAAAAACACTCCGAAGGAGTGATAGAACCTCAAAGTGGGAGGTTACGGCGGTTGAATGATATCATTCCGCCGGTATACATGACTATCGCCAAGCCGGTGAGGATGATCATAGTGGTAACGGGGAAGGAACCCCCGGCCAGTATTTCTATGGGGTCCAGCAGCGTAAACAGTGAGAAATTGCCGATCCAGGCATATTGTTCACTCACATTAGCCAGCATATTAAGGACGAAAAAGGCAATTGGAATCCCTGCGCCAAAGGCCAGGGAATATTTGATGTCATCAAACACACATGAGAAGAAGAAGCATATCCCGCTGATGGCGTAGAAAGTAAGCAGGGTAACAAGGTTTAGCAGTAGGAAGCCGCCGGTATCCAGTTGTCCGGGAAACGCGGCTTGGCTGATAGCGATTCCGGCAAATGTTACCAGCCCGAACAATATGGTGACACTGACCAGCAGAAAAATCGCCTGGGTAGCGACGATAGTTAAACGGGAGTTGGGCGTGGATAAGAGATAGGCCATCGAGCCGGAATCCACGTGCTTGGCGACCAGCCGGTTGGCGATAATGATACAGTAAATCATCGGAAACATGATGGCGATAAAGCCGTAATAATAGTTGCCCAGGAAGGATGTCAGACCGGCGCCGAGCATTTCAAAGCCCATGGCCGCCACCAGCTCTCTGGGTAATGTCTCCAGCATGGCATTAAGCCCGGCCAGGCTTTCCGGGTCAAACATGGAGATAATGATGGCCAGGTACATCATCATAATCGCCAAAAAGATCAGCCCAATTAACCAGTTAGCCCTGGTGGTTGCTTTAAATAACGTGGGATTCAATATTATCTTGCCCCCTGCCCGTAGTATTTCATAAAGATCTCTTCCAAGCTCTGGGATAGGACGTCAATCCCCTGTACTTGACACCTGGCCAGGGTGTGAATGAACCGGTCATAATCGGAGCTGATAATTACTTCCACTCGATTCCCGGTTACTTTACCAATCTCCAGTCCGCTTGATTTCAGCGCCTGCACATCTTCCGGCGAAGCGACAGTAACGTTAAAAGCCTTGCGTTGCGAGGCTTTTAAGGAATGAACATCTTCTATCGCCACCAGCTTACCTTCCCTGATAACACCTGCCCGGTCACAGGTGCGGTCTATTTCTTCAAAGCTGTGTGAGGACATCAGGATTGTCTTGCCCCGAGTTTTTTCCTCCAGAATCAGATCGCTGAATGTCTTTTGCATCAGTGGGTCTAAACCGCTGGTCGGTTCGTCAAGGATATATACCTCAGGGTCATGCATAAAGGCGGCGACAAGCGCCACTTTTTGTTTCATTCCTTTGGACATCTTACGGATTTTCTGACTTGGGTCCAGTTCGAGCTTCTCAATCAGACTGCTCGTTCTGGATTTATCTTTTATGCCGCGCATCTCGCGCATAAATTGGAGAAACCCGGCGCCGGTCATTTCCTCAAAAAACGCGATTTCTCCGGGTAGATAACCAAGGGATTTATGGATCTCCTTGGCCCGGGTGCGGCAGTCCAGTCCGTTTATTGTACAACTGCCCTGGTCGGCATTGGTAAAGCCCATTAATTGGCGAATAGTGGTGGTCTTACCGGAGCCGTTGGGACCCAGGTAACCAAACACTTCACCGTCGTTGACAGAAAAAGATAAATTAAAAATGCCTTTACCGCTCTGGTAAGTCTTGGTAAGGTTTTTTACCTCAATAATTTTACTCACCTCGTATTCAGGCGCTTTATTTATTCAAGCATATTATAGACTATGTGGCCCGAAAACATACAGAAAGCCTGTCTCAGGTTCCGCGGGTGACCAGGGAGTAAGTATAAGGAGCCAAAATGAAAAGCCCTTGGCAGGCAAGGGCTTTTCATTAACCTGAATCACAGTAACTAAAAAACTTATTGGCAACGTTTGTATCTGTGCCGTCTCCTGGAGCCGACCATTTGTAACCGGCAATTTGGTGCGCGCGATAGGGATCGCCCAATAAGGTCCGGGCATACCCAACAGCCGCAGAGGTCCATGTTGAATAGTAAGTTGATCCGTTAGGGTCAGTGCCACCATTTTGGTCATTTAGCAAACTGCAAGCTGTTAAAAAAACATGTTTAATATTATGATCCCAACGTGATTCAGTTTTTGTTTTTGCGTCATCTATCCAATGAGCCCCTACTGCCCAGTCAGCGGGTTTAAGGTCGTCATAGACAGGTTCAAAATAAGGATTTGGATGTGTAGCACTTGCCGGATGGCCACAAGGCCACCAGAACGGATATCCCATGTCCTGGTTATTGGTATGGGTCCAGCTTCCGTCAAACCGCAACAAATCGTATTTCAATACTCCATCAACACTCTTTTTTACAGGGCTTAGGTCGTTCTTGTAAAATGGAATAAACCCGTCATGAAAACCATGACCACTGTAATACAATAACCGCGCTTTTACTGTGTCGTCCGGATAATCGGTGAGGTCATTGTGATATGGTTCAGCGCCGTTATTATTGGTTTTCAAAGTATTGGAGGTCCAGGTCGCAGATTTGGCATCAAGTTTAGCTTTAAAGGCGTCAGCATCACTATCACTACCTTGACCCGCATAAACCAGATAGGATTTATAAGCGTACGCGGGAACCGTTATTGAAAAAACCATCATAAATACAGCAATAATGCTTACTGCTGCTTTAATTCTTTTCACTAACATTCACCTCTGTTTTTCTAAATTCTTCGTAGATTCGTATTAAGTCTGGTGGTAAATTATATTTGTTGCTTATCAATTGAATGACCATAGTAAGCAACTCCACCATAGTAATAGTCTCGGCCTCCATCCAATATGACCTTTTGTGTTCCTTGAAGAGTACCGTCTGGCCTCATAGGAAATCCAAGTTTTTGAACCTCCTCTAGATGTGGTCCGTTTGGTGGATAATCACCCACCATTAAGTCTACCGGTTTCTTGTACCACATTACCATAAAAACGGAAGCTTCTTCTTTCTTACCCAGTTCTCCATCTGCCAATATGGTTTCACCTTCTTTTAGTGGTTCTGGTAAAAAAGGTTTATGCGGTAAAAACCGACCGCACTTTTCGCTAGGGGGTTCTTTGACACCCGGATTAGACATTTCGAACAACCGATTACCAGTTGGATGATAAATAATCTTAGTAGCCTTGACACCTTTATCAGCAATAGCCCAAAATGCGTTAAACCAGGGAGAATCTGTTTTTACCCTGGTGATATATTTGGGCGTGCCAACATAAATTTCATCCGGTTTGGCAACCAGGGGGTTTTGGGGAGGATGGTAATTAACGGTTTCAGTTTTATTCTGACATCCGGTTATTAGCATAAGCATTATGGTCAACAATACGAAGCAGTATTTTTTCATAGAAAGTCGATCCCCCGTTACTATTACATAATTTATTACATAATTTGCTTATCACGCTTCCGCTTTTTAACAATTTATCCTTCCGGCTAGTCTTACAATGCGGGTTTTGAGGGTTAAAACGTGCGTTTTTTGTTGCCATATTGACAACAGCCGGTGATCATAATATACTTGGAAACAAGGCAGTAGATTACTTAATTACTAAACGACTAAATAATTTACCACATTTCCAACCTTTTAAAAACCTTTTAAAAATAAATATCAAAGAGTCGGAGGGGCAAAAAAAATGAAAATACCAACTACCTTAAAACACAAACCGGTTATCGTATCCGAAAACTATGAAAATGTTGACGGCAGGTATGCCTACAAGACTGATGCCAAGGGCCTTTCGCTAGGACTGGCGCAGTGGAATGATCGCGGCAAGGTAGATGTATCCGCCAAGGTATGGAGACACACAGGGGAAAAATGGTCCCGGCAGTCTGAAGAATTACCGCTGCACCGGGTATTAGACCTGGCTATTCTCATTTGCAGAGCAAAACTACATTTTAGTGAAGCTTATCGATATGAAAAATTATACGATCCAGAAAAACCTGTTATAGATCGAGTGGGTCTCCAAGGCGACGCCATGACGGTGGCGGTGTGTACCGACAACGAAAAAATTGATGAGGATATCCAGCTTTTCAGCCAGGCCCTCAGCAATGATGATGAACTGCTGGGGGAACGTTTGCACACCCTGGCAGCAGTATTAAAACAGATGGGGTATTAATGTGGACAGAAAAAAGGAATTAAAGGAACAATACCGGCAAATGAAACCGGAGATGGGGATAATTATTGTTCGCTCTAAGCGGACCAAAAAATGTTTGCTGGAAAAAAGCCAAAACTTAAAAGGGATGATCAATAGAATCAAATTTCAATTGGGATGCGGTTCCTATCCTAACCGGGAACTGCAAAAGGAATGGACGGAATTTGGCGCAGGCAATTTCACCATTGAGGTCCTGGAACAGTTGGAATATGACAAAGATGAAGCGAAAACCGATTACACTGAGGAACTGGGTATATTACAAATGATCTGGGCAGAAAAAATGGCCCAAGGAGGATGGGAGTTCTATAAAAGGTAAGCTGGAGGCTTACTTTGACTGGCAAAACACCTGATTGAAAAATATGCCAAGCAAGTGTATGATAGATATATATATTAATGATTACGAATATTCAGAAGGAGGGGCAAGGTGAAATCCAAATTTCGCTCGATAATAAGTCTTTTGTTAGTTATGGCGCTGATGCAGTCATACTTCGTTTTCGGTTCTCAGGCTTCAACTGCTTGGGATGGCAGCGCCAGTTCCTGGGCGGTGCCGGAGATAACAGAGGCCGAAAAGAATGGCCTGACTTATGACGGTATAATGAATAATTTTACCAGGCCGATTACGCGGGAAGAGTTTTGCGTTATTGTGGTAAAACTATATGAGGGAATTTCAGACAAGAAAGCAGAGAGTGGGCAGAATCCATTCAATGACACAGATAATCCGGAAATTATTAAAGCCTATTTGCTTGGCATTGTCAAAGGGACGGGAGCCGGCAGATTTTCCCCGCAAAACAAAATTACCCGTCAAGAGCTCTGTGTCATGATTCAGCAGGCTCTCGAAGTTTCCCTTCCTGCCCTGGTGACTGATGATACGGAGCTTACAGGATATAAAGATACCGCCAAAATAGCGGCCTGGGCTGAGACCGCTGTCCGTTTCTGTATCCATAATCAGATCATTAAAGGAATCGGCTCTGGACTGATCGACCCTCTTGGCAATACTACCCGTGAACAGGCGATTGCTATCATCAACCGGACTTTTGAGCGATATAATCTACCTGATTTCTCGGCCATGCCCACTTTGGACCTCAGCAGCAGCCCAGGCCCTTCGTTAAGTGAATCAGCGAAATTTTCTAAGCTCGACTTTAACAATAGGATCATTTTACCAAAGTATGATACTCGTCTTACTTTATATGCGGCAACGGGAAAGGGAAGACCATCGGTTGTTCCAGGGACCAAGGTTACAACGGCAAGTATCAGTTTAATCCCGATCAAGCCGGACATAACTCTAATAGACCCTGAGCCAATACAGAAATACATCCTGAGAACTGATCTGCGATATTCGCAAACCCCTTTTCAATTTATAGACTCAACCATAGATGCTAAACGCTATTTTGCCTTTAATATAGCTAAGGCAAATGCTGCCAAGGTAATTTGGCAGGTCTCCAAGGCCCCTTTCAATGGATATTCGCCAAACTGGAAGAAACCATCTGGCCTTGTTGGGTCTGGAGAGGTGGCAGCCTCGGCCAAGGAATTTGTGATCGATTTCTCCAAATTGGCTCCATTAGTAACTCCGCCCGCCAGTCAGTGGCAGCTGATTTCCGGCCAATTGGTCTTCAAAACCACCAGCACTTACCGAGAGCTACCCAGGGCGCAGCGGACATATTATGTGCGGGCAGTACCGGTAGATGGCATGGGCAATTGTATTGGTGATCCCGGCCCAGGATTGCCGGTGATCTACGGCAAACCCGGCATAGACAGTCACTTGGCTGCAGTTTTGAAACCGTCTTTTGAGCTGTGGTATACGGACCGGGGAGGTAATCCATCTTCGGGTGGGGAATTCCCGAACCTCTATAAACATGACCCCGGGAGAATTTTAGGGGTTTCCCCCAGCTCCTCAGGGTACTGTTTTCAACCGCAGCAATTTGACCCCAAAGCAGCAACTCTGACTCTGCAGGTTTCTACAATTCCTTTTAAAAATGAACCTGATAAGTGGAGCAACCCAAGTGGTCTGGTATACAAAAAGGAATATGATATTAAGAATTTACCGAC
>JAQUQP010000093.1 GCA_028716025.1 bacterium
TCCCATCACTCTCAGACCGATATAATCTTTTCATACTTTCCACCTATTTTGATTTCAGGGTCATGGCTTTGTAGGCGACCATAGTCTGGGCATAACCATCATAACCTTTTGCCTTGATCATCTGGATGCAGGCATTCCGGTCAGACTTAAACAAAACCTTAAACATCTTGGAAAAGAAATTATTGAATTTAGCGCACTCCATGACGTCGGCAAACATCTTGCAGTCAGCGCAGCTGCTATATTTATTCTGTATGGCGCACAACCGCACCTTACACCAAGCTGCTTTCTCGTTCTTGTGGCAGCCAGGGCACTTCTCTTTCAAATACTTCCCGCATGCCCCGCAATACAACCCGCAATACGCTACCAATTCCTTATCCGCAACAATTTCTTTCATTGTAAATTTTCCTTTGTTAATTATTATGTTGAAAATAGTAATAGCAAATGGAGAAGATAGCAATCCCTAGGAATGTGTATTTCCCTGCAATTAATCTCTGATGCTTATAGTTATCCAAATAATTAAAATCTGTTATTCTCCTAGCATACACCCATAATAATACCGCAAAAGGTACATAAAGGAGGCTGGCTTTATATCCAGTTATCAATGGGAAAAGCAAAACAATGGCCATCCCCCTGATACCAATAAAATAATCTTTTTCCTTCATCCCAGGATTAAACTTAAGTTCTAATGGAAATAGATACCCCCACATCCCTATCAGTACGCCAATTGCCATCATTACAAATGAGTTAAAAATATCTTCAATCTTCATTAATCTTCCAGTTTTCCACTATTTATTACTTTCTCCCCTTCAGCCCATTTAGAAATAACATATCTCCATATCCAAAATACTAAAATAGCGTTTAAATTGCCGATAAGACCAAACAATGCCCATTCGGTTTTATTTAGCTGAGCTTTTCTATAAAGATAAAGAGCACAAACAATATTCAATATTACAGCGAGAATCATTATTATGTAGAAAGCAGCTTCTAACTGCCCTCTAAATTTATAAATACTTAGAATCGCACCCAAATATACAAGAGAATCAATAATAATTAATACTGTTTTCATTAATTACCTTTTGTTTCAGGGAACTGATCATTATTTTGAGCGAGCTATGTAAAAAGACCTTTGGCGCAGGTCCGCCGAGGGCGGATATGGAAATCGACACTGGAGCAAACAAATAGTGACAGTTTCCTGAAAAAAAATCTTACAATTAATTAGAACCGTCCCCCCTTTTTTAACTACTATCCTTTTCTTGCTTTCTGCCAATATTCGCACTAATTCTCGCCACAATAAAACTAATAAATATCATAACTAACATTGTTATTAATAATACTTTATTTTCTTTGTGTTTTAAAAATACTGCTGGTATTTCACATATTTTTAAACCTATAAAAAGGACTGTTACACAAGACAAACCTGCTCCTATATAAATGCAAAGAAGATTAGTTAATATTACTCTACCGTGAAAAAACAATGCTACTACTATAGGCAACGCTATAAAACCAGCTAACCCCCCATATAACATAGAGCCTAACAGTCCTTCACCTTCTGCATGAAGGACAAGCCCAGAATAAATCCATAGCATACATCCACAAATAATTGCCCCTAATGAGGGAGATAAAGATAATATATTTTTCTCCAAATTATAAGGTCCACGAAAGATATACACAAACTTTACAGCTCCTCTGGGCTCGCTATCCTACCGAGCACTGCTGACGCAGCTGCGACAGCAGGATTCGACAGATACACTTCACTCTGCGGATCCCCCATCCTGCCCACAAAATTCCTATTAGTCGTCGCCAGCGCCCTCTCGCCTTTGGCCAGTATGCCCATATGCCCGCCCAAGCACGGCCCGCAGGTCGGTGTGGAAATAGCCGCACCAGCATCCATGAATATCTTGAATAGCCCCTCATCCATCGCCTGCCGCCATACTTCCTGCGTCGCCGGGATGACAATGAGCCGCACATATTTATGCACTTTCTGGCCTTTGATGACTTCTGCAGCCAGCTGCAGGTCCTCGATACGTCCGTTGGTGCAAGAACCGATCACTACCTGGTCAATAGTGACTTTGCCGACTTTGGAGATCGGTTTCACATTACTTGGCAGGTGCGGGAAAGCCACCATTGGCTCCAGTTTCGTGACATCATATTCTTTGGTCTCTATATATTTAGCATTCTTATCACTCTCATAAGTTTCATACGGCTCTTTGGCTCGTTTCTCTACATATTTAAGCGTAGTCTCATCTACACCCATAATGCCATTCTTGCCGCCAGCTTCAATAGCCATGTTGCACATAGTGAACCTGTCTGACATGGGCAGGCCATCTATAGTATCGCCGCAAAATTCCATCGAGCGGTAGAGCGCGCCATCCACACCAATATCCCCGATCGTATGCAGGATCAGGTCCTTGCCGCCAACCCATTTTGGCAGTTTACCGCGATAGATGAATTTCATAGCTTCTGGTACTTTGAACCAGCACTCACCGGTGACCATAACTGCTGCCAGGTCTGTGCTGCCGACGCCGGTAGAGAATGCTCCCATCGCGCCATAGGTGCAGGTATGAGAATCTGCACCGATAATGACTTGGCCTGGCAGGACAATGCCTTGTTCCGGCAGGAGCGCGTGCTCCACACCCATTTCGCCAACTTCAAAATAGTATTTTAGCTTCTGCTCTTTGGCAAACTCGCGCAGGATCTTCACCTGCTCAGCGGATTTAATATCTTTGCAGGGAGTAAAATGGTCAGGGACAAGCACTACTTTATCCTTGTCAAATACTCTCTTGGCTTTGGCTTTTTTGAATTCGCTGATAGCAATAGGCGCGGTAATATCATTACCGAGAGCAATGTCCACTTTGGCCTGTATCAGTTCACCAGCATGCACTTCATCTTTGCCGCAATGCGCTGCCAGTATCTTTTCCGTAATTGTCATTCCCATTTTCAATATACTCCTTTAGAATTATTATCGTGTATATAGTAACTAGCAGTGGGGGTCCTGTCTCGGGTTTATACCGTATATCAGTGAACTGGTTATTTTTGTTCGCTCCAGTGTCGATTTCCATTCCCTTCCTTGGCGGATCTGCGCCAAAGGTCTTTTGACAACTCGGTGCCTCCGCAACTCGCCCCCTGGGCTCAGACATGCTCGGCATCCAGCAACCAACAGATGCCCTCGTTGTCTGCAAGCGTGCTTTGGCTGAAATCGACAAGCTCGCTCAAAAAACAACCAAGTTCCCTGATCAGCACATTAAGTAAAGGCGAGCGCGGCCGCTGAATGTCATGGAGAAAACCTTCGAACTCTCCAAATTGATCGGCGGGTGAATTTGCTTGCCGCAAATTCAAGCTATAATATACTCGATTTTCGCCGCGTCCGCCAACGCTTTAGTGGCGGAGAACGACTCAGCGTGACAGCGAGCTTAAAACCTTATGTTTTATTTACTTTTTACTGCTTTTGGGCTCAGCAGACGGTTCACTGCGTTCAAATATGCTTTGGCACTCGCTTCAATAATATCAGTGGAAGCTCCCTGCCCAGTCACTACATGCCCCTTGGCATCAGAAATCCTGACGATCACTTCACCCTGCGCATCTTGCCCGCCGCTGACCGCGCGGATCCCGTATTCCATTAGTTTGCATTTCAGGCCGGTAATGCGGTCGATAGCTTTATAGGTGGCATCCACCGGGCCGTCGCCAGAGGAAGCCTCTTGGATAACCTTGTCGCCTTTACGCAGGCGGATAGTCGCGGTCGGTATGGTCTGGCTGCCGCTAACAGTGTGAATATAGTCCAGCTTATAGACCGGGACCACCTGGGAGATCTCATCCTCAACGATAGCGATGAGGTCTTCATCAAAGATCTCTTTTTTCTTATCAGCCAGGACTTTAAATCTCTCGGATATCTTATCCAGGTCTTTTTCTTTAAAGGTATAACCCAGGGCATTGAGCCGCTGCTTCAGGGCATGCCGGCCAGAGTGTTTGCCCAGGACCAGTCCAGAACCCTGCCAGCCGATACTCTTGGCATCCATGATCTCGTAGGTGCTTTTATCTGCCATGACCCCGTGCTGGTGAATGCCGGCTTCATGAGCAAAAGCATTGGCACCGACAATAGCTTTGTTCGGCTGGACCGGGATACCGGTCAGCGAACTCACCATGCGGGAAGTCTTGTAAATTTCTTTAGTCTCGATATCAGTATGCACATTGAACAGGTCTTTCCTGGTCTTGATCGCCATGACGATCTCTTCCAGGCTGGCGTTGCCGGCTCTCTCTCCCAGGCCATTGACAGTGCATTCTACCTGGCGCACTCCGGCAGCGACAGCTGCCAGTGAATTAGCTACTGAGAGACCGAGATCATTATGGCAATGCACGCTGATGACTGCTTTATCCACATTAGGCACTTTATCGAATATATTCATGAGCATCACGGCAAATTCAGCGGGTATGCTGTATCCTACTGTATCCGGGATATTGACTGTAGTAGCGCCGGCTTTAATGACCGCTTCTACTACCTGCCAAAGGAATTCCTGGTTAGAACGCACCGCATCCTCAGCGCTGAATTCTACATTATCGCAGAAACGGCGCGCATATTTTACGGCGCTTACAGCTCTGGACAGCGCTTCCTCACGCGACATTTTCAGTTTGTATTTCAGGTGGATATCGCTAGTGGCCAGGAAAGTATGGATCCGCGGCCGTTTACTGTATTTCACCGAGTTCCAGCAGGCGTCTATATCCTTTTCCATGGCCCGGGCCAGACCGCAAATCTGGGGACCTTTCACTTCCTGGGCGATCAGTTTCACTGATTCAAAATCGCCTGGTGAGGAGATCGGGAACCCGGCTTCTATGACATCAACCTTCATTTTGGCCAGCTGCCGTCCGATCTCTATTTTCTGCGCAGTATTCAGGCTGGCGCCGGGTGATTGCTCACCGTCACGAAGCGTCGTATCAAATATTATTATTTTATTTTTGTTATTATTTTTCATTTTTTATCTCCTGATCTTCTTAACTTAGGTAAATTATTTTCTCCTGCCCTTTTTAACTTACTCCAGTTATTCAATCGATAGAAAACATCGAATAGTCCGCTTAAAATATACGCTATAAATATGATCAAGATCATATTTTCCGGATACAACCAGACCAACGCCGCAGAAAGAATTATAAAGATGAAATATTGGATCGGCTTACGTTTACCGATTTTTAATTTCTTAAAGCTGGTATAGCGTATATTTGAAACCATAAGGTATGCTAAGATCACCATGAATACCGGCATGAACCGCAACATTAAGGGCATATTTTTCGTTACCATTGGGATAGTCCGTATCGTAATTTCCTGAATGAAAGTATTATAGCTCAACACAAATGCTGCTAATATGCCTGCCGCACCCGGTACAGGCAAACCGGTAAAAAAAGCTGAGGGAATCCCGCTATCTGCTTTGGTATTGAAGCGAGCCAGCCGGACCGCTGCGGCAATGATGAATAGAAAAGTAATCACTCCGCCCAGGTTCCCGTAATGATGCAGAACAACCTGGTACACAATTAAAGCCGGCGCGATGCCAAAACTAGTCAGGTCAGCCAGTGAATCCAGTTCGATACCGAACTTACTCTCAGTCTTGGTGATACGCGCGATCCTGCCGTCCAGGATATCAAAAACGATCCCGGCGAGAATAGCAAAAGCTGCCTTGGGATAGCGCCCGTTAATACTCAGGATTATGCTATATACACCCGCGCCCATATTGCCCAGCGTAAACAAGCTGGGTAGTAAGTACAATCCCTTTTTCATTTAATTTCTCCTAAAACGGTTAATCCTGCCTTTACTTTATCTTTAATCTTAACTTTAATATCGATATTCATTGGCACATAAATATCCACCTGAGAACCAAGCTTGATCATGCCGATCCGTTCTCCCTGGGATACTCCCTGCTGCATATTGATCCACCATACAATGCGCCTGGCGATCAAGCCAGCGATCTGTTTAATCAAAACTTTCACGCTATTGTTTCCAATGCCGATCAGGTTTTGCTCGTTCTCTTCGCTGGCTTTATCCAGGTTAGCCGGCATAAACTTACCTTTTTTATATTCCAAATATTCGATGCGTCCCTTGATCGGGGCGCGCTGGACATGCACATCCAAAGGAGTCATAAAGATCTTAATTACCATAGCCGTCGCTTTGAGGAACTTGTCTTCAGTTACTTCCTTGATCTCGATCACTTCCCCGTCTGCCGGCGAGTAAATTACTTTATCATTAGCTTCTGTATAGCGGTTGGGATCCCGGAAAAAATATACCAGGAATATGGTAATGAGAATAAAAAATATACTTAACCGGCCAAATATCTCCATCCAGTAGCTTAAGCTATACCCAGCTATGGATAAGGCTAAAAAAATCTTGATCAGATTAAATCCCGCTTTATTAATTCCCATTAATTAATCCCTTTACGTTAGAAACTTATATATGTAATCGGTATATAGATGTTATTAGTGCCAATACGCGCCCCGACCAGGGCCAGGGGAATAATGCTCCAAAATTGCCAAAAGCCCTTTTTGTAACCAAATTTTTTTATAGTCCAGCGCCACCAGAAGTATCCAGCCATTCCGCCAACTATACTATAAGCAGTCACTCTGCCGGCATTGATCTCGTCAGGAAATTGCAGACGATCGATCTGCGATTTGGCACCGATATAACTGCCAACCGCGTAACCAACAGGGAAACCGATCAGCATTCCTGCCCGGTCAGTCTGCTCGCGATCCAGGTCCAGGGCATAGCTGACACCATAGCCAGCTATAGCCCCAACTACTCCGCCACTCAAACCGCCAATACTGGCAGAGAATGCCACCCGGTGCTTATCCCATTGCTCCGCCGCAAATACAGCTGGGCATAGTAAAGTTATTATCAGCAAAGAACTGATTATAATTTTCACGCATTTAGCTTTCAGCATTTAGCTAATTATTTCTTTTTCAGCCAGCTCATCATCCCGCGCAGTTTCGACCCGACTTTTTCGATCAGCATACTATCGGTACGCTTGCGCAAGGCATTGAACGTCGGCCTTCCAGCCTGGTTCTCCAAGAGCCACTCAGTAGCAAATCTGCCGCTGCGGATCTCTTCCAGTATTTTGACCATTTCCTTGCGGGTATCTTCGGTAATTATTCTCTTGCCGCGGGTCAGGTCGCCAAACTCGGCTGTATCACTGACTGAATATCTC
>JAQUQP010000094.1 GCA_028716025.1 bacterium
GCAGTCATTAGTGATGGAAAAAACCGGCAGGTTCAACGCGCCGGTGTGCCAGGCGCAAGGACCACAGTCAAAAGGACAACCTTTTAAATGCTTATTATCAATTCGCGCCGGGATATATTCCTGCGGTGTGAGAACTCTATTTATGTACCAATCGTAATCCCCAGTTATTTTAATGGAATTTAGGCCTTGGGAACACATTCTTTCCAGATAAACACCATCATTCTTGCCCATGATCCTGGCTAGTTCGGTTTTCCCGCATTTCGGGCAATAAGCGATAGTTGATTTGATATAGGTATTGGCTGCCACTGTCTTTAGATCCCGCCATCCACAAAAATATTTTGTCCATTGATATAGCTGGCTTTGTCAGAAGCCAGGAAACAAACTGTCTCCGCTACCTCTATTGCTTTTCCCGCTCTGCCGGTCAGGCAATGATCCAAGAACTCCTTTTTAAGTTCAGCCGGTATGCCGCTGGCGACTCCGCCTTCCATCATGCCTGGGATTACCATATTGACCCGGATCCCAAATTTGCGCATTTCCCCGGCCAGGGACAGCGTAAATCCGAACATAGCCGCCTTGCTCATGGCATAGGTAACCGGTACGTCAAGTATCCTGTGCCCGGCAATAGAGCCGATATTGACGATCGCTCCTCTTCTGTTCCTGATCATGTTTTTGATAATAGCTTTAGTCACAAAAATAGTACCTCTGATATTTATGTCCATGACTGTGTCCACATCTTCCTTTTCGAGCATAGCCAAAGGCATTATCCTGCTGATACCGGCATTATTCACCAGGATATCAATATTTTTCTCTTCCCGGGAGACTTTATTCAGTTTCTTATTTAGTTCCGGGACATTAGCCAGGTCTATTTTTATGCATTGGCTGTTTTTAAGCTCTTTCTTGAGCGCCTCGGCTTTTCCTTGGTTTTTAGAATAGCTGAATATGACCCTGGCGCCGTATTTGCCGAAAGCCCGACAGATCTCACTGCCGATGTAGCCTGTCCCGCCTGACACAAATACTGTTTTTCCGGAAAACATCAGGTCTTTCATTTACCCTTCCTTTCCCGGATGATATTGGACAGGTCTCCCACCGTAAAAGCGGAGAAAAGATCTATTCTGGTCATCCCGGCTTGGAAAAGTCCCGCTTTTTCAGGAAAATGTTTATTCAAAAGCAACGCTCCCTTGGGATTCAATTTTTCCTCGTCAAATATATCCTCAGGTTTTATCTTAACTCCGCCGACTATAAAATCATTCATTTTGATCACCACGCCAAAATTGCGCTCGATCAGGAAGATCACTTCCACGAAATCTATGCTGTCCATTCCCAGATCATTGACCAAGGAAGCCTCAAGTGGTACTTCATCGATGGAATCTAATCCAAAGACTGGCAATAATAACTGTCTTAATTTATCTTCTACCTGCCTGTTAGCGGTCATTTTTATGGTTAGGGAATCCGATGGGAATTACGGCTCCAATGCTCCTTCCGTTTTTGATTTTGGCAATACTGGCTATTTCTTTCTCAGCTATTAAGGGACCGGTCATATAACAACTGCCTAAACCCTGGCTGGTCGCGGCCAGGTGGATGAGCATGGCTACACAGGATATGGACTTGACATAGTTATCTCTTTCGAATTGGGTTATTTCTTTATTCTGACTGGTTATCATCAAGGAGAAGCCTGCGGAGATCCGGAAAGTAGGCAGAAGCAAAACCGGCGCGTTCTCAAAAACCGTGAACATGTTGGCGTAGTTTCCGAAACTGACTTGGAAATCATCATTCATCTGTGCCTGCAATTGTGTTGATTTTTTACGGACGGCTCTGGCGATGAGAGAAATAACTCTCTTATCCGTGATTTCTACGATCTCCCAATTCTTTTTACCTGAGACATAAGGTGAAGTCAGGGCTATTTGCTTGATTTTCAGGATCAATTCGGGAGAGACTGGCTGATCGGAAAAACAACGGCAGCTATGCCTCTTTTCACAAATATTCTTCAGGTTTTCATAATCATTTAATGACATTAGACGCCTTTCATGAATCCGCCATCCACGGCAAGAACGGCTCCATTGATAAATGATGCTTCGTCACTGCAGAGAAAGGCCGCGGCTGCGGCAATATCGGCAGGAGTTCCAATATGACCGGCGGCTATATTCTGTTTTATCTCTTCTGCGGCATAGTTTAAAAGTCCTTTGAGTGAGCCGGAATTTACCGGACCCGGGGCCAGGCAATTTATCCTAAGGCCTTTACTGCCAAATTCAGCTGCCACACCACGGGAAAAAGATTCTATGTATCCTTTGGTCCCGGCGTAAACTGATTGCCCCCTATTGCCTTTTCTAGCCGTCACTGAAGAGATATTCAGGATGCAACCCTTGCGTTTGGCCAGCATTGAGGGAATAACTTTCCGGCATATTTTGGTAAGAGCGGTAATATTTACCTTGATCATTTTTTCGATCTGTTCATTGGTCAGGGCCGGCAGAATGTCACAGATCGTGCAGGCTGCGGCATTTACCAGGATATCGGCATCACCTATTTGGTTGCAAAAATTGTCTAGCTCCTTTTCTCTTGAGAAATCAGCCTGAATGACAGTATAGCGCTTGTTTTTTTGCCAGGTCTTGAGATAGCCCAGGTTCCGGCTGTAGTGCAGTAAGGCTTCATCACCAGGAACAATAATTTTGCCGGCTATGGCCAGGCCTATTTCTGAACTGGCGCCGGTGATCACTATTCTACGCTTCATATTTCCTCGCTACTATTGCCGAATTTTCTCCGCCAAAGGCAGAGTTCAATTTCAGGACATTATTGATTTTCATTCTCAAAGGCTTGCCCTTTATGACTTTTAAGGGGACCTCTGGATCAGGTTCTTCAAAATTAACCGTTGGAGGTACCGCCTGATTGGTTAAAGAATATATCACTGCGAGCATTTCAACCGCTCCGCAAGCTCCGATAAGATGGCCTACTTGTCCTTTCAGGGAAAAAACCGGTATTTCACGATACCGCCGCCCGAAGATCAATTCCATGGCTTTAGTTTCCGCTATCGCGTTTTTATATGTTCCGGTCCCATGCAGATGAACACAGTCAATATCCTCAGGGGTAATGTTTGCTTCCCTGATCGCTTCCAGTGCGGCCCGGGAGAGAATATTACCGGAGGGTTCAGGATCTGTCACCATATAAGCATCCATGGTAGAGCTATAACCGACTATTTCCGCCATTATCCTGTTCTTATCCGCTAAGCCGTCATTTTCTAGCAGGAACAGGGCTGAACCTTCTCCCAGGACCAGGCCGCCTCTTTTCCGGTCAAAAGGCCGGCAGGCTTCTGACGGTGCGCCTTCCCATTGCGATAAAGCCCCGAGTTTATAAAAACCCATGTAATGCAACGGGGAAAGCATGGAATCACTGCCTCCGGCTATTACCGCCTTATTATTCTCTTCTTGTATCATTCTATAAGCCAATCCCATAGCCTGGCTAGAGGCGACGCAGGCGGCAACGTTAATATAATTACCGCCTTGAATGTTGTTTTCTGCCGCCAGTTTTTGTATCGTTTTGGTAGATCGAAAAATATGATCGTGCCAATCGCCGTTAATTGTTTTAGTGCTGTTGATATAGCCTGTCAGGTCAAAATAATCGATCCCTAGTCCGAGGTAAAGGGAAATATCTTCAGGAGTATATTTCATCTTGAAACCTGAAGAAACTGATAATTCATCCAATGCTTTTTTTAAAAAACACTCCTTCCTATCTACGTCGGAAGGAGTCTTGGTTATCTGCCTGCCTGATCTTGCTTCTCCGGCCAAATTCACTGGAAAGTTGTCTGTCGCGAAATTCTCTATCTTCCCGATCCCCTTGACACCTTTATCCAGGCTAGTCATGAATTCCGGTACAGAGCTTCCTATTGGGGATACTATACCGGCTCCGGTGATCACTACCCGGTTCATAGAGAGCCTTCTTTTTTCCGCAGATCCCGAAAAAGCTCTATCGCTTCTGTGTCTCCCGGATAGTTCAGTGATGCTAATTCGGTTTTCCTGAGTAAGGCAAAACCCGATTCTGTTGTACCGTCACTATATACTTTGCCGGCTCCGATCAATATGTCTCCCTTTGTCCGGCTATGTCTGGCTTGCAGAAGAAGTGCCTGGGCAGAAGAATATATGACCGCGTTATCACCTGTTAACTTGTATTCTATGGAAACAAAGCAAAGCGGCATATTATACAAGACTTTAAACTGGGTCAAAGGCGAAACACCAGCCATCCCCCGCTCAACAAACAATTTCTGCGAAAAATCGCCGGCCGCGTCACGGCTGCCTGCGGCTACTGCTTTTAATCCGTAATCTTCGTGTTCTATTACTCCCGTGGCATAATAGAATGGAATATTCGCGGGAAGTTCCTTGCCGGCGGTGAGCTTATTCATGCAAACTATGGCCGCGGCTGCTTCCCGGTTAAAATACTTATTTAGTTTTTTATTCTTTAAATAAACCTGGACCGAGATCTCTTTAGACGGCCCGAATGATTCAAACACTACCCGCATCTTTCACCACTTTAGCTTTTTTTATGAAAATGTCATATAATTCCTGCCGGGACTGTTCCAACTTCTCACTTTTAATGTCCACAAAATAGAAAGTGAGCTCACCTTCAGCGTAAATATCATCGCCCACAAAGGCTTTTACCGCGGCTACGCCGTAATCATCCTGCATAGTGACTATATCTGCCCGCAATCCCAATTTTTCGCCAGGTTCGGCGGGTTTTCTGAATTTCATCTTATTTACGATGGTCAGGACCGAGCGTTTTATCGGTAATCCTTTTTCTTTCATTATGAGCTCAAAGAAAGACCCGGCTAATTGGGCCAGGCTTTCCTGGAGCAAGCTGCCCGGGAAAATAGGATGGCCGGGAAAATGGTCGGTAAAAACATCATCAGCGAAGGTAATGCATTTAGTGCCAAGGACATATTTGCCATAACAGATCTCGTCTATTTTATCTACCAGTTGAAATCTCACCGGATCTCCTCTTGGTCTAGTTTAGTAACCCCTTTTCCCGCGTATCTTTCGTACAATTCCTGATTGGCCATTTTCCAAGCCACATATCCTCCCACTAAAAAGCTGACCCGCTGAAAACCATTGGCAGCCAGATAATAAGCTACTACCGGGGAATTGAATCCTCCCTGGCAGATCACGTAAATATTTTTGTTCTTTGGTATTTTATGGATATGTTTATTGAAAGAGAAAAATGGTATCTCATGGGCCCCGGACAGGCTTTTGAGGAATTTGCGGTCATACCAGAAACGGATATCCAGGATAAAAGTATTTTTGTCCAATAGGATATTCTCATTCAATTGTCCAGGCGTTATCATATTCACGGTTGCTCTTTCATTGTTCAGGAAGGCTTCCAGGCTTTTTAACGCGTATTTAATATCCTTTATCGTGGTAGAGTCTGAAAAACTGAACCTTATAGTCTCCCTGGCTTGGGTATCAGACAGGCCTATCGCTTTTAAAACATGGGAGGGCTCATTTGATTGCGTATTACAGGCTGATCCGGCTGATACAGCTATCCCTTGATAATCAAGAGCTCCCAGTAAGATCGAATTGTTTATTCCCGGGAAAACAACGCTGACAGTATTAGGCAGGCATCTATCTGCCGGTGAATTGATAATAATATCAGCCTTGATCCTTTTCAGCTCATTGATAAAATAGTCCTTGATCTGGCTCATCTTGCCCATGCTGCTGGCCATGACCGGTACGGCGCGTGATGCTTCAGCGAATCCGGCTATGTTATGCAGGCTTTCCGTACCTGCTCTAAAGCCAAATTCTTGATGTCCTCCATGGACCAGGGGAGCGAAAATACTTCCCTCTTTTGCATAGATGACACCGGCTCCTTTGGGCCCGTGTATCTTATGGGCTGAAAAAGTCGCGTAATCTACGCCCAGGTCTTTTACGTTTACCGGTATCTTGCCCAGCGCTTGTACGCAATCGGACATTAATGGAATATCATGCTTTTTAGTTATCGCGGTGATCGTTTTGATGTCCTGAATAGTTCCTATTTCATTATTAGCCAGCATACAACAGACCAGGAAAACTTTATCGTTTAGTAATTCTTCGAGCTTTTTTATAATGATCCTGCCATATTTATCAACGGGACAAAACAGTATTTCGACTCCCTGTTTCTTTAAATGATCCAAAGTAGACATGACCGAGGAATGCTCTATAGGTGAAGAAATGATCCTGGTTTTTTTAGGATAGCAGGTCTGGGCAAGGATCTTAAGCACATTATTATTGCCCTCGGAAGCGCAGCTATTAAAGATGACCTCTTCTGGTTTGGCGCCTATCGTTGTTGCTATCAGTTTCCTGGATTCTTCCAGGATCAGAGCGGAATCACGGGCAACCTGGTATAAGGAAGATGGATTTCCATAATTTAATCGTAGTACCCTCTCCATCCTTCTACTGACCAGTGGAGAGACTTTAGTAGTGGCATTATTGTCGAAATAGACTTCTTTGCGTAATCTAAACATATTTCTCCTAATAGAGGTAAGGAATAAATCTCTTGGTTTTTGATCTATAGGATTCATAATCAACGCCAAATTTGTCCGCGAGGTTGACTTCTTCTTGTTTCATCCTGATCAGCGCGGCTTCTATGGTGAGGAATAAGGTTAATATGGAGATAATATTGAACTTAATAATAATTAAAGCCAGCATTTCCACGTTATAGAAGAAATATAGCGGATGCCTGACAACACTGTATATCCCGGTGGTGATTAGCTGTCCCGAAGGGATTATCCCCTGGTTATAACTATGCCAAAACTGTTTAATGGTAATGATCCGGAAAGCATAAGCACTTACCATGAGAGTTATACCGGCGATGAAACCTGCCGGATCAACAGGAGGACTCTTTTGCAGTAAGATCAAGACCGTGATCGCTGATACCAAATAAGATAAGATAAAAAATGACAGGGTAGCTTTACCTTGCTCTACCTTCCCTGTTTTGGGTTTAATTCTGGGTTCTATTATATTCCTGGTTAAAAAAACGGTCAGGAATAATATAAAATAAACGTTTATTTTCATAATTCCCCGGCTAAATTCAAATGGCCCGCTTTTACCTTGAGGTGTTTTTTTTCATTATAACATATTTACGGATACTATGAGTGAAAAAATGCCTGTAC
>JAQUQP010000095.1 GCA_028716025.1 bacterium
CCGAAATGCGGTGTCCAGGCATGTCCGGGAATTATTACGCAGTCAGCTGACGCTTCCAGCACCATGGCCACCATTTTTTCCGGATCCAGCCCTAAGATCGGTCGGCCGTCAGAGGCCAGCTTGCCATAACCGGATATCTGGCGAATGATCTTTTCAACTGTTTCAAAATCAGGAGCCAGGATTATATTATGGACTTTATAGCATTTCCCGTGCCGGTAAAAAATATTGGAAACCTCGGAAGTCAGGAAAAATTTAATCCCAGCGTGTTCGAAGGTGCCGGGCCCTATCGGCCGTAGACTACTTTTTAATTCCTTGAGCCATTCCGGGTGGGTAAAATCTCCCGTACCCATAACGTGGATACCTTTGATCTTAGCCCATTTGGCAATACTTGGTATGTTCATGTCCGGACTCGTAGCTCGTGAATACCTGGAGTGTATATGCAAGTCGGCGATAAGAGGCATTTATAATAAGCCTTTCTCTTTAAAACTAAAATAACTGCTTTTGGAAACGATCACATGATCGATCACTTCAATACCCATTATTTTTCCGGCTTCGGCCAGCCGGTGGGAAATATTAATATCTTCTGTGGATGGATTGGTATCGCCTGAGGGATGATTATGGGCAATAATTATTTGTGCTGCGGTATTCCTGACTGCCGGTTCAAATACTTCACGAGGATGTACCAGGCTGGCGTTCAAAGAACCAATAGAAATGATCTCCTTCTTTATTTCTTGGTTCCGTGTATCCAGGTACAAGATCACAAAATGTTCCTTTTTATTATCCCGGATGTCTTTAAGCTGGTCAAAAACATTTTCCGGCTTTAGGTATAATTCTGTCTTTTTGTCTTTCAGCAATCTTTTGCCTAGTTCAAAACAGGCCACGATCTCGCAGGCCTTAGCCGGGCCTAGTCCGTGATATTCCTGCAAATCATTATAAGTCAAATGCGGCAGTTTATTATGGCCGTATTTTTTTACTATTTTATTTGCCAGCTCGACAACATTCTCGCCTTTTTTGCCGGAGCGTAGCAAGATCGCCAGGAGTTCTGTAATGGAGAGTTTTTCTGGTCCATAATGGATTAATTTTTCACGCGGACGTTCTATGGAAGGAACTTCATTCATTTTCATTCTTACATATTTCCCGTGAGCTTTATTTGAGTCAAGCGTTAGCTAATCACCTAAGTATTTATATCGGGGCGCCCGGAGTCGAACCGGGAACCTTCCGCCCGAGGCGAGACGCGCTGCCAATGGAGTTTATCCGCCTATGGCGGACTACGCCTCTTAAGTACTTAAGTATTTATATCGGGGCGCCCGGAGTCGAACCGGGAACCTCACGGACCCGAACCGTGCGCGCTAGCCAATTGCGCTACGCCCCGGTATAAATACTTAAATCATCCACCTACAAACTTTCTAAATATACCAATAAATCCCATACAAGTCAAGAGAACAATTATACCCGCGCCCACTACTCCCAATAAAACACTGGGGAAAGCATACCTGAATTTTATGCCAAATAAATAAGCCGCCACGCAACCGCTCCATGCTCCCGTCATCGGTAAGGGTATGGCTACAAAAATGGCCAGCCCGATGGCGCCGTATTTTTCCACAGAATCGCTATGTTTACGGGTACGTGCAAATAGCCAGGTGAAGAACCGGTTAAACACATTCCAGCGCATCAAGAACTTGCTGGCTGAATCCAGCAGCAGTAATGTAGGTATAATGATCACGCTATTACCCAGCACTGAAAGCCAGAAAGCTTTGGCATAAGAAAAACCGAAAGACAAAGCCAGCGGGATTCCTCCCCTTAATTCACTGATCGGCAAGGCTGATACGATCAAAACCACTGTCTCTTGTGAAAATGTCTGTTTTAGAAACTCAATTATCTGTGCGGTCATTACTGCTCCTTTTCGTCGTGCCAGCCGAAAGCTCCGATCAAAGGCACAAAAACGACTTTACCGTAATTAAATATTTTCAACTCCCCTTTATGCTTTTCTCCTACTACTAGGTCTTGCCCGAAATTTGAACCCAGGGGAATGACAATTTTTCCGTTTTCCTTTAGTTGATCGATCAGGGGCTGGGGTATATTGGGCGCGCTTGCAGTCACAATGATCCGGTCATAAGGCGCGTTTTCCAGCCATCCTGCGCTGCCGTCGCTAATATGAAACTGAATATTTTTATAACCTAATTCTTGCAACGTTTTCTGGGCTGACTGACTGAGCTCCGGCAATCGTTCTACACTATGTACGGTGTCAGCCAGTTCGGCCAGGATAGCTGTCTGGTAGCCGCTGCCTGTCCCTATCTCCAGAACTTTTTCATCTTCATATACTTCCAATAGTTCCGTCATTAGGGCTACGATGTAAGGCTGTGAGATCGTCTGTCCCATGGTTAATGGCAACGGATGATCGCTATAGGCCTCGCTTAAAAATTTACTATCCACAAATTTATGTCGCGGAACTTTCCGGAAAGCATCGATCACTTGCTGGTTCTTAATATCACGCGCCACGATCTGTTCGCTAACCATTTTTTCCCGTAATGAGATATATAAATCAAATTCCGCGCTCATTATATTACCCTACATTTATTAAATTGAACAGGTGGATAATTATAGTCTTGATCCCGCCGAATCCCAGTGCCAGTACCAGGCAGCTCATTAGGCTGCCGGCTGACAACAGCAGATAGCTGTGTTTTTTATTTATTTTAAGCAAGTGCGCCAGCAGTACACCGGTCCACATCCCGCCGCCCAGGGAAGGCATAGCTGATACGAGTACTACTCCCCACTGGCCGAACTTTTGCGCCCGTTTTAGTACCAGGGCTTGCCAATTCCGGTCTTCCCTGAAGATCCTTTTTTTCTTATAACCTGTTCTGTTCCAGCGTCGTTTTAAGAGGCGCAAACGAGCCGTGATGAACCTGATCTTCTGCGGGCGTTCATAAATATAATAGAATAACGGTACTTGTGCCAGGTCCATAATAAAAATAAATAATACCGCGATATACCATTTCACAAATATGGCTACGGCTACAGGAATGGAAATAAGCCGGCTGGCGACGATATGGGTAATGAGCAGAGCCAAAGTTTTTAGGATAAATTTATGGATCACTCATATCTCCTAACTTTGTTCACATTAAGGCCAGATCTGTTTAAAGATTAGCCATTGCTCTGGATGCGCGCGTACCTGATCTTCTAATACCGAAGCAAATGACTGGGTGATACTTTTAATTTGCTCTTCTTCCGTGGTTTGCCGATCCCAGGTAATAGGCTCTGCACAGCCGATGGAGAACTTGCCTGGTCCTTCCCTAACCGCGAAACCAGGAATGATCGGTACCCTGGTTTTGACCGCGATCTCTGCCGGACCGCAAGGGAACTTGGTTAAGCGCCCGAAAAACCGGACTTCTATCCCGTTGTTATCTCCGATGCCCCAATCACCTACCATAGTCAAAATTTCGCCTTTTTTAAGGCCTTTAAACGCATTCTTAAGACCTAATCCCAGCGAAACTAATTTAGTACTGCGATAATCCCGGTTGTTAATAAAAAGATCATTCGTTCTTTTATCTTCGTGCGGCAGGTATATTAGATTATTGACAAATCCCAGAGAATCCAGTGCCATGGCCGCAATTTCCCAATTCCCCAGATGGGCAGATACAAGGATACACGGCTGTTTATCCTTGGAAAGCCGGGTCAATAACTCTACGGTCCCGGTTGACATTAATTTTCCTACCTGGTCATGGTTCAAAGCTTTAATTGAAAAAAATTCAAAGAGATAGGTATAAAAACTGGTAAAAACAGCGCGGGCTGTTCCTTTTCTCGCGCGTAGACTTGTCTTCGGCGGTAATATGTATTGGAGATTGGCTAATACGTTAATCCGCTGTTGCCGGTTGAACAGGTATGTGCCGTAGCCCAAGATCATTCCTAAAACTCGCAGGCATTCCGGAGGACATTTCCTGGCAAACGATCTTAATAGGCAATAGATCCTGTACATCATTAATCCAATAGTTCCAAAATGGCATTTGCCGCCATCAATGACGCGTTCGGCTTAGCGATCTTTCCCGCGTTCTCTTGCATGGTCTCGAGTTTCTCCGGATGCCGGATCAAGTATTCAATAGTCTGCTGGAGATTACTGATATCATCCAGCCTGATAGCTACGTTATGCCGGCACAGGAACTGGCTATTTTTTTCTTCTTGTCCAGGGATCGGATTAATGATGATCATGGGTAAGTTTTTGGCCAAGGCTTCCGAAGAGGTCATACCGCCTGGTTTGGTTATGATCAAGTCACAGGCATCCATGATCTTATCTATGTTTTTTGTATATCCCATGATCCGTATCGTCGAGCCAAAATGGAAAGATTTGCGTTTTATCTTGCGCCGTAGTTTCCGGTTCGTGCCGCAAATAACTATGGTCTGTATCGGCATGCGCACATCTGCTAACTGGTTAATAACCGCGTCCATCGGTCCCAGTCCCTGGCTTCCCCCCATGACCAGGATAGTAGGCAGCCAGGGATTAAGTTTCATCCTTTGTTTGGCTGATATCTTGTCTTGGTGAATGGCAAATTTCGGATCGATCGGTATGCCCAGCACTTTAATTTTTCTTTCCTGGATCCCCAACTGGACTAGGTCCTGCTTGGTTTGGCTGGTCGGGACGACGAACATATCCGTGTACGGGGCGTACCAGTAGGCATGAGCCCGGTAATCGGTCACGACAGCAACCAGCGGTTTGCGCCAGCCGGTCTGTTCCTTATAAGCGGAGACCAGCATACACGGGGCGGCTTGGGTACAGACGACAACATCAGGATTATAATATGCCAATAATTTTTCGATTTTTCTCAGTTTCAGTTTTCCCAGCATATTGCGAAGGGTCGCTGTGGCCTGTACAATATCAGGATTATCGTAAAGATAATCCCAAAGCTGGGGTGTCCGTTTAATAATACCGGAATAAGTTTTAGAGAGGACCGTACTTAAAATTGGATACGTATAGCGCAGGGAATCGATAGCTTCAGTATAGATTCGCGGGTTGATGTTGTGGACTGCTTCCTGCAAGGCTTTAGCCGCGGCTTCATGGCCTGTGCCCGGATGGATATATAAAAAAAGGATCTTCTTTGGTGCCAATATATACCTCTTTCAACAGGCGAACTACGCCCCTATCAATTGTATTAATGATTTGAGGGACCTCTCGCACCCCAAGCGAACGCGCTAAGCCATCGGAGTTTATCCGCCTTGGGCGGACTACACCCCTGCAACTTAAATCTTTTAAAATCGGGGTGCCCGGATTCGAACCGGGGACCTCTCGCACCCCAAGCGAACGCGCTAGCCATCTGCGCTACACCCCGATTTTAAAAGATTTAAATAAACTCTTTCAAATAACTAAACATCATTTCTCTAGTGCTGCTAATATACCGCGTAAATCCCTTTTAAGTTCCTTAGTAAATTTATGCCAATCCACCTTACTGGCTGACTGTTTCTTTTCTTTAGTCTCTTCCAGTAATTTCTTCTTCGCGCCGGCGATAGAATATTTTTTTTGGTGTAGTAATTCCTTAATATACAATATTTTCTCAATATCCTCTTTCCTGTACAGCCGGTGTCCCCCATCGCCTTTGATCGGACGGATCAAGCTGAATTCCTTCTCCCAATAACGCAGGACATACGGCCTGACACCCGTAATATTAGCGGTTTGTCCTATAGAATAAAGTTTGTCTTCTATCTTCACGCTACCCTCAGGAGATCACATATAAAACTTTTAAGATTTTTATATATTATCATAAGAGATGGATAATGTCAACTGGAATGCCTCCCCTCAATTCGCTCCCCTCTGGATATGATAGTTAATAACCTTTTCTACCGAATAAAAAACAGGGGAGCATTCGCGCTCCCCTGCAAAGTAACTTTTTGCTTTTCTATAGTTTCTACTATGTCGATTCTTCCTTGTCTTGATATGCCTTATCTTACTAGCCGCCAGCATCGCTGTCAACTATCTTATTATCTGAAGACTGTCCCCTATTTTCTATACATGATTTAATTGATAATAATTAGACTATTTCTCAATTACTTCATATTTATCTGGCCCACTCCAGCCAATCATTTTAAATTTGCCTGTTATTAATCCTTTATCTCTGAGTTCTTCAAATTGGGCAGCGGGACTCCAATCTTTTCCTGCTGAAAAAAGAATTCCCAAATCACGAAGTTTTACATAGAAACTGCTGATTTCTTCTTTACCCGATACAGCTATCTCGAATCTTAAGGGTATGCGTTTACTTTCCTGAAATCCTATTTTTATTAATTCTTTTTTTAAATTTATTTCTTTTACATTTTCTACAAATATTTTATGCCCAGTAAAAGAAACATATACCAAGTCCATATTACCCTCTTATTTTGTTGATTAGGTATCATTGTTCCTCGACTTTAATAATTCTTTCAGGATTAAATGGGATTTGCTCGCTAGAGCCAACCTTTATTATCTCTTTACCCCAAGCAACAAAAACATCAGTAAAAGTAGTCCCATCGTCTAAAGTTACCTTAATACGATTCACACCATATTTGTACTCAGGCATTTCACTTATTTGATCTTGAAATTTCTCGGGAATTAAATTTGAGTTGTTTTCCATTAGAACCCCCTTGGGAAGATTACTTCTTTTACTCCTCCTACTCCCCCAAATTCTCCACCTGAAACTACTCCTCGTTGGATAATTGTGCCAGCCGGTGGTTCAAGAATTCGATAGTAATTCGGAACTGGCCCAGGTAGATCGCCGAAATGCTTTAACGCCAGAGGATTATTGCCTATTGAATTAAATGTAGATTCAGGGAAGGCATAAGTACCAGGTTGTACACCTCCAGGAGTTTCAAATGTGAAGTTAAGATTTTTAGGATTAGCACCAACGCGAACGAATTTTTCACCTGCGACAGTAACACCTGGAGTTTGTACACTTGCTCCTTTGGCAAACGGGAATTCAAGTTGCGTCGCAACACTATCATTGGTTAAAGATTCTGAAGTAGATGATGCATTTGAGAGGTTGTTGCCGCTTGAGACGC
>JAQUQP010000096.1 GCA_028716025.1 bacterium
CGGCAAATACCGTAAATGTTGCGATTTGTTGACTTTGACTATCAGTCGCGAAGTAATGACTTCCCAATCCTGGCTTTTTTTATTGAAACACCGTAGCCGCTAATCGGCAATTTGGCCAGTTCCTGTCTCAAGCTGGCAATATCTAACCCGGCATCCAGTAATGCCGCCAGGAACATATCCCCGCTGATACCATTGGAACAATCTAAGTAGGCGATTTTCATAACACCCCAAGAGCAATGACAAGATGACAAGCTGATACGATGACAAGTAAAAACATCGATTTTTCATATCATCATATCATCATATAATATTATCATCGCCTTATTTATTGATCAGACTCGCAACTACGCCAGCGCCAAAACCATCATCAATATTCACTACCGTCACATTAGGCGCGCAACTATTCAGCATCGCCAGTAAGGCAGCCACCCCGCCAAACGCAGCGCCGTAGCCAATACTTGTCGGCACAGCAATGACCGGCTTATCCACCAAGCCTCCGACCACACTGGGCAAGGCCCCCTCCATGCCAGCCACAACTATGATCACCCTGGCCTGGCTAATTTTACCCTGTTCATTAAGTAGACGGTGCACACCAGCCACCCCTGCATCATAAAGTTTGTCTGGTTTTTGGCCAAGTAATTCGCAGGTAACTGCTGCTTCTTCTGCCACTGGCAGGTCAGCAGTTCCCGCAGTGATGATCAAGACCCCTTTTTTCTGCGCTGGTTTTGTATAACGAATGACAATGGTCCGTGACAATTCGTGATAGACCGCTTTTCTAAATTTTCTCTGTATTGCTTTAAAAACCGGTTTATCTGCCCTGGTAGCCAGGATATTCTCTCTGTTTTCGCGCATCTGTTCCATTATTCTAGTGATTTGGGGAATGGTTTTACCAGGACAATAAATTACTTCGGGGAATCCCTGTCTCAAGGCGCGATGATGGTCCACCTTGGCAAAACCCAGGTCACCGCTGGGAAAGTCTTTCAAGGCAGCTAGGGCTGAAGCCGGAGAAGTCTTGCGGTCTCTTACTTGCTGTAAAATCATTTCCAGCTGTTTTCTATTCATGGTTTAATTATATTAACTTTCTGGACTAAAGTCAAACCTTAAATTCCTTCACAAGTAATAGTTACAAACCCAAAGTTTGTAATAGGTTTGCTGAACCGAGACGCAAAAGTTCGATATTTTTCCGCATAAAAAAGTACGAGCATACTCACAGCAGTATGTAAGAACTTTTTTAGAAGAAAAAATGAAGAAATTTTACGTCGAATTCCAAATCCTATTACAAATATTGGGTTAGAAATTAAAAACAACTTCCAGTGTCCAGGTATCTTGGAAATAGGCATCCTCATCAGCGATTAAGTCTGCTTCATCTTCGAATTCATAGGAAGCGCTATCTCCTAATACATACGTAGTAACATAGCCAAGTTGAACCGATAGTCCGGAACGCAACTTATATTTTATTCTCCCTTTATATTCCCGAATGCCTTCAAATTTCCTATATTTAATAATATTCTTGTATTTTCCAGTTCCCTCTATCCGGCAGGACCTGGCCAGTTGGTAATCACCACTGATTGTTAGGTAATCATACGGGGCGTAATCACTTGAATTTCGTATATAAGTACGAAGATAATATTTTAAGGAAGCGTCAATACGTTCACTAAAAATATATTTGAGAGAAGCGCTGGTACTGATCTTTTCACTACCAGTGTCTTTACCAATATTATTATCTTTGTAGCGCGATTCTACCGAAAGACCCAATTTTTGACCGCCTTGTATCAGACTGGCAATCCCAATCTCCCGGTCAATTTCCCCGCTATTATCATGGACCACGTAATCACCAGCTTTTTTGCTCCAATATACCTCTGCCTGGTGTCTATATTGGTCAAAAGAAGTTTTTATTCTGACTAGGTCCAGAGCTTGCCATTCTACTTTACCTAGTACTCCGCGCTCGTCACGGCAGCGGAATACGCTTTGTGGATAATGAATTGAATAGCTCCCGGCATGGGGATTATAATAGTCCAGGTCATATCTCCGGTAACTGACCGCATAACAAATCCGGCCCAGGTCAAGAGTGCTGGCAGCCAGCAAACCCTGGCCGTATTTTTGCGCCTGGCCAATCTCACCGCACACATTAAGCCGGCCCACATAAGAAGAAAAATGGGCTCCATATACTATAAATTCCTTATCACCTGCCGGATAGCGCCATGGATCAGCGCCTTTTACTGCCCGTTTGGAATAGTATCCGGAAACTCCTACCTCAGTTTCCGGTACTACATATGCGGTGATATCACCACCGCTTACCTGTTCCCGGAAATAATTTTCCAACGGTTTTCTGATCTCGGACCCGCTAATATAAAAACCGTAATAACTATTATTTTCATCAGAATAAAAAACCGTTTCTTTAAAGTTGTCCTGTTCCAGGGTCATAGCCAGACCGCGAAAAGTTTTACTACTTTTATAACTGACTCCCTGTAACAAAACATGATCACTGACTTTGGCGGTGTTGTATTCCACAGATTCGCTATCTCCCGGATAAATGCCGGTAGGCTTAGTTTTACCAGAGAGGTCAACAACCACGCCTTCGCCAAAACCAACCAGATAATCACCGGCTGCTATCCTTTGCACCATCGAACCAGGTTCCCAGGACAGATAATACTTGTTCAAAATAAAACTTTGGCTCCAAATTCCCCTGCTCGCCTTACTCCCTTCCACACGATAACTGTCATAATGTGGATATTGCTCAAAAACAACAGCACCTGACCAACCTGGCTGGAAATCTTTAAAACGAATGTGCCAAGACTGGTATTTTCCGTTCTCTACATCACTGGTTTTTTTCGCATTTATTCTAAGCATTCCTTCAGGGATCCTGGCTGCAACAGGCGGCATCACGCTGACCAAACCGGACCAGGACATTACATCCTGAGAACTTATCCCCTCGACTTTCAGCAGTTCATCCAGAGTCAGAAAGTAGCCGAACACTTTCCTGTACTCGATGATCTTGTAGGCCTGGTATCGATTCATGCCCGGCAACTCCAGCAGTTCATTGAAAGTAGCTGTATTAAGGTTCAGACCAGCCGTACCTATACCCACCCAGCATAACAATGAACATATGGTCAAACTTATCCTGAGCTTAATCTTCATTTTTCCTTTTGTCCTTAAGATTAATACAAATAAAAAACCATATTTATCTCATCAAAATGATGAAATAAATATGGTACCGCTAAAACTCATATGTGTTCTACGTTAAAATCCAACTAGTATGGTTTATACTTGTCCTGTAATAATCTGATGATCGCCCTGTTTCTGTTCTCAGCAGCCAGCATTAGCGGGGTTTTACCATCATTTGTCTTGATACCCAGGTCAGCATCCCTATCGATCAGCATTTGCACGCCTTCCAGAGAATCTGATTGGATCGCGTACATTACCGGGGTAGCGCCTTTAAGATCTTTGGCATTCACATCGGCATAATTCTTCAATAAAAATTCTATAATATCGGTATCGCCTTCCCTGGCGGCGATCATCAACGGGGTAGCACCGATATTGTTCTTAACGTTTACTTCCGCGCGGTAGTTCACTAATAGGCGTACAACTCTCATTTGCCCGACTTTTATGGCCAGGATCAGAGCGGTATTTCCATCCTTATCTTTAATATTTATATCCGCGCCTTTAACCACCAGCAATTTGGCAATCTTATCCTGAGCCCGGCTAATGGCATGCATAAGCGGTGTCCAACCATTATCATCCTGTATATTGAGGTCTGCGCGTTCGGCTATCAGCTTGCTGATATTTTCGTAATCATCGGTTTTGATCGAGTCAACCAGGTTTTTTTCCTTAAATTCCAGTCCATGGATCGCGCTAAAGCTAATGACGACCAAGGTAATGCATCCGATAATGAAGAATATTTTTTTCATTTTCACATACCTCTATATTTTCTGTTCTTTATGTAACGGGAAACTGAGCGCTATGGCTTCAAATATCCCCGCCAATATTGCGCCCAAATAATAGATCCACCATTGGTTAGGTATCTTCCAGATAACCGCGATGAATCCGGTAAATAACATACTAATACCGAAGCTTAGCACTGCCAAGCCCTGGAAAACCAGCTTCCTAGGCATATTATCATAAACACTATTTCTGGGAAAAACAAGTGACCGCCAGAAACAGAAGACCCCCAGCATGATCATCGCGCTCACCGGGTCAGCTACCCTGATAAAGAACAAAATAGGCATCAGATGAGAATCCAGGGTAGAAGGATGGAACCATTTACCGTCATAGAAAGCATAGCTGCCTATGCGGAAGATCTCCATAGAACCGCCAATCGCCCGGATATTGATCACCGCAAAACAAAGGGCTAAGGCAATCCCCATACTAAAAACCAATAAGATGGTCCGTTTCTTAATTTTTTCAAAACCCAATGCGAAGCTGGTCAAACCAACGAACACCGCCGGGGTAAATAAACCGATCATGACAAATTCCCTGATATTATTCACGATCAGCGGAATTGGATGCGGCCCTAAAGATATTTGCAGCGGACGCGTTAGTAAAAAGATGCCAAAAAAGATAAAACCCCAATAAGCGCCTTTATAGGTAATGTCCCCGGTCACCAATTTACGCAGGGGAGCAATATAGGCGATATATTTGGCCAGGAAAAAATACGCTACTCCCGCTATAATCGGCATGATCAGGTTTTCGAACACCGGCCAAAAAATATTCACTGCTTAAGGTTCCTCACTTATCACTATCGCGTATTTATCAAGAATCGCTTTTTCTATAGCTTTTTTTAGCGGCTGACTCGCTATATCAAATTGTTTGATCCAGGTACCTTTTCTAGTTTTACGTCCCGGCCAGGCTATCCATAAACCACTACCTGAATCCATAATCCTGGCTTCCACACTGATCACAGAGTTAAACAATATCTTTACAAAACCCCGCACCGGGCTATCCTTACCCTTATATGGAACTATTTTAGCTATTTTATAAACAATGTCAACTGCTTTTTCACGACTGGCATTCTGATCAGCTATCGCTTTTTTAATTTCCTCACCGAGTTTCTGGTTTTCTATGACTACTTGCGGGATCGCTCTTTCTTGTCTGCTGATATACTCCGGATAAAACAGAGTGATGATTCCCGAACGCGGCGCGCGGGTGATCTTGATCTCCCGGATCACCAGTTTATCATTCAGGGTAATGGCCGCTGTTTGCTGCCCTTCCAATGTTTCCAGGACGACAGCAGTAACTTTGGTCACTGGCTCTGCGGCGAACAAAAAAGCAGATGGCAGATAGCAGATGGCAAATAGCAGCAAAAAATAAAACAATTTTAATGCTTTTTTATTCATCATTTACTCAATATTCGGTTATCACCTGATAAGTAAGGCCATCTGTGATAACCGTAATCGTTCCTTTCTTGGCTGTGATCAAGTAAGGTATTTTCAACCGTTTCAATCGTTTCAGAACTTCAGGATGCGGGTGGCCAAAAGAATTATTCCGGCCACAGGAAATGATCGCGACTTCCGGTTTAACTTCATGCAAAAAAGCGGCGCAGGAAGAACTTCGTGAGCCATGATGGGCAACTTTTAATAATGTTGATCCAACCAAGTCCTGGTAGTTCGACAACATTTGCCTTTCCGCCACTTGTCCTATATCAGCTGCCAGCAGAAAACTTACTTTATTATAAGTGATCTTGATCACCATTGAATTATCATTAGGATTATCAAATCTTTTTTTAGGAGGATTGAGCACCTGTACCCGCAAAGATGGACCAAAATCCAGAGTGTCTCCGGCACTGGCTAACTGGTACTTAATATTTTTAGTCTTTATAGCCTCCAATATTTTTATGTATTCATCATCCGTGACCCCGCCGCCGCCTTCCAACGTATCCACAAATTCCGCTATCGGGTAGACAGCCACGATATCCAGCAATCCATCCATATGATCGGTATGTCCATGGGTCAGGATCACTTTATCCAGTTTTTTGATTTTTTTCCGGCGCAGGAAAGGATCGACTATTTTTGCTCCGATCCGATAAGACTGTTTTCGATAAGCTGGAATGCCGCCGCCATCAATGAGGATATTTTTCCCGTCAGGGGTTTCTACCAGGATACTGTCTCCCTGGCCGACATCAACAAAAGTCACTACCAAGTCCCGGGCAACAGCAGATGAAACAAGCAACAGGAAAAATAATATAGTGATCAGTAAGCTATTTCTTTTGGACATTTTTCTTCAGCAACTCATCCTGTAGGTCTTGTATTTTTTTCTTTTGCCGCACTTCTTCTTTTTTATCCAAGGCCATGGACAAGTCAATGCAGGCGCCTTCATAAATTTTTAAAGGCAGGTTAGAAACCGGAATGACCAGTTCTCCCCCGCCTCTTATTTTGATTACTGCTATCCTACCGTCCTCTATCCGGTCAACGATACCGATCATGAAATCTCCGTTTTTCGGTTTACGGTCCCGAGGCCCGAAAAAGCATTAAATCTTATCGGTTTCGTATCCGTATACCGTGTGCCGAATCTATAATATCACTAAGTTATCTCTATGGATGACTTCATCATAATCCTTGTGCCCGATGATCTTCATGATCTCCGAGGTCTTTTTACCTTTTATCTTCTCTACCTCATCACTGGAAAAAGACACCAAGCCGCGAGCGATCTCATCCCCATCTTTATCCACCACTGTGACCATGTCTCCCAGCCGGAAAGTGCCTTCGACATCAGTGATACCGCTTGGGAGCAGACTCTTACCCATTTTTAATAAGGCTTTAGCCGCTCCTTCGTCTATGTATAGTTTACCGCTTGATTTATTGGCAAAAGCGATCCATTTTTTCCGGCCACTGATCTTTTCATGGCGCGGCAAGAACTTGGTCCCGATATCATCACCCTGAAATACCTCAGTTAAGATACCCGGCTTCATGCCATCAGCGATTACTACCATCACACCGCTGGTCGTGGCAATTTTAGCTGCCTGGATCTTGGTATACATGCCGCC